>NZ_JARJLM010000314.1 GCF_029335485.1 Cupriavidus basilensis | reverse complement strand
CTGGCAGGCTAGCCCTTTGCTGCTGTTGCTACGGCTTCTACTTCTATTTCCACTTCCAAATCTACTGCTGCGGCAGCCTCTTCCAATGCTGCCGTCAATGGCCGGGCGCGCTCAGGCGCCGTCGCTGAAGCTGCTGCGGGGCTCGTTCACGCCGCGGGCGCCGTCGGAAAAGACGTCGCGCTGGCCGATGCGGGCGCCATCGGTGTACGGGTCGCGCGGGCCGTTGCGGGCGCCGTCGGTGAAGGCATCGACGGTGCGGCCGATGCTGCCGTCCAGGCGGGCCAGGTCCGATACCGGGGTGGCGGCGTGGGCGGAGGCGGCAGCCATCGACAGGCCGATGGCGCAGAGGAGGGTGGCGGCGAGGGTACGGGGTTGTGCGAGGGTCTTCATGATGCTTCCTTTTCTTCTGGCATGTCGTGGTGCGTTCCACGTTGGCTGTAATGTAGGCGGCCCTCTGCTCAGGAAAAAGCGCTAATCACCAAAACACTGTTCGTCCATATGGACAATCACCGCGGACCCGTGCCGCAGGGGCCGTCCTGCCCCCTTGCGGCACGTTCGCTCAGAGACCGAAGAAACGGGCGCCGAACAGCCCGGCGCCCAGCCGGGCGATGACCATCAGCAGGATCTGGGCGATCACGAAGAGCACCAGGGGCGAGATATCGAAGCCGCCCAGTTGCGGCACCATGCGGCGGATGGGCCGCAGCAGCGGCGCGGTCAGGTGGCTGATGGCTGGCGTGACCGGCGAATGCGGGTTGACCCAGGAGAGGATCGCCATCAGCAGCGTCACCCACATCACCATGCTGATGCCCCACTTCAGCATATTGAGGACGGCAATGAGCAGGATCAGCGGCAGCGAGCCCAGCGGATCGGCGCCGGAAAGCAGCACGACCAGCAGCAGGAATACCACGGCCGTGAGCCAGGCGCCGATCACGCTAGCCCAGTCGATGCCGCCGAGGCCGGGTATCACCCGGCGCAGCGGCCGCACCAGCCAGTCGGTGACCTGGAACACGCCTTGCGAGACGGGGTTGCGCGTGGGCAGCCGTGTCCATTGCATCCACAGGCGCAGCAGCAGCGCCATGCCGAACAAGGTGAAGACGGTATCGAGCAGGAAAAGGGCGATTTCCGTGAACATCGGTTTCGGTTCCGGTGGCAGTGGTGAGATTGGCAGGCAGGAGTGTCTGCGAACGCACAGATTCTGCCATACCCGCATGGGCCGCGGTCGAAACGCGGACGGGCTGGTATGTGGGCCGGCATGCCGTGGCTGTTCTCCTGTCCAGCCCGGGCAGCCCGTGGGCTGCCTCTATAATGGGCGTCGAGCCAAGTTCCAGCATACCGACGCTGCCCTGCCATGACCCGTCAGCCTGCCGCATCCAGATCCCCGCTTGCCAAGCAGGATTTCGAGGCGTTATCCGATTTTCGCTATCAGCTGCGCCGGTTCCTGCGGTTTTCCGAGGATGCCGCGCACAACGAAGGCCTGACCGTGCAGCAATACCTGCTGATGCTGCATATCCGTGGCTGTGCCGGTAAAGACTGGGCTTCGATCGGGGAACTGGCCGAGCGCCTGCAGGCCAAGCAGCATGGCGTGGTGGCGCTGGTCAACCGCTGCGAGGCGGCCGGCCTGGTCAAGCGCAAGGCCAACGCGGATGACCGGCGTATCGTGGAAGTCCACCTGCTCGCCAAGGGCGAGCGCTTCCTGAGCCGGCTGGCGATGCTGCACCGGAGCGAGCTTGAATCGCTGCGTGGCACCTTCCGCGTGGCGCGCCTCACGGCCTTCAACGACGACGGCGCGGAGCGCGCCTGAGCTGCAGCGAGGGGATGCGCCCGGTTTTTCATGGCCCGGTGCGATTTTCGTTACAGGCGGTTACCAATCACAAGCCTCGGTGACACCCGCGGCGCCCTGCCGGCCCTAGACTCGCGCGCATCACTACTCGCGACATCCGCAGGAGCTCCACATGCCTTTCCCTTCCTTTCCCCTTCGTGCCGCCGCGCTGGGCTTGCTTGCGGCCGGCGCCCTTACCGGCTGCGTGACCGCCCCCTATGGCGGGTATGGCGGATATGGCGGGGCCTACGGGAATAACGGCGGCTACGGGGCGTACGGCAGCAGCGGCGCGCAGGCCGGCGGCGCATATCCCGTTGCCTACCCGCAGCAGGGCTACGAGCAACAGGGCTATCAACAGCAAGGCTACGAGCAACCGGCCTACCCGCAGCAAGGCTACCCGCAGCAGACCGCTCCGCAAGCCGGCTATCCCCAGACCTATCCGGCCGAAGGCGGCTACGGTAACGATGCCTACGGCGTGCGCTACGGCCAGGTCGAATCCATCGAGATGCTGCCCGGGCAAGCGCCGGGAGGGAGCGGTGCCGGTGCCGTGATCGGCGGGGTCGTGGGCGGCCTGCTCGGCCACCAGGTGGGTGGCGGCCGCGGCAACACGGTGGCCACCATCGGCGGCGCGGTGGCTGGCGCGCTGGCCGGCAACGAGGTAGAGAAGCGCGCCAACACGGCGCCACCGGCGTACCGTATCCGCGTGCGCACCACCGACAACGCCTATCTCACGCTGACCCAGTCGACACCCTACAACCTGCGCAATGGCGACCGGGTCAAGGTGCAGAACGGGGTGGCGATGCCCTACTGACAATGGGGTTGCCGGGATCTCCGGCGCCGCTTGCTCCTATTGTGCAGGGTGTAGGGGTCTCCAGGGGGCGCGGCGCATTGCCGCTATCCTCCTATCCCAAGGCGTGCGGCATGAAGATCCTGATGCTACTGACGCTTCTCCGGTAGGCGGGCGGGCGCAGCGGGGCGCGATGCACCGCGCCCCGCCAATGGCGCCGGATCAGTCGCCGAACAGACCCGCGTAGTCCTCGCGCAATTGCCGCTTGAGCAGCTTGCCGGCGGTGTTGCGCGGCAGGTCCGCCACGAAGACGATGCGCTTGGGCACCTTGAACGGCGCCAGCGCGGCGCGTGCATGCGCGAGCAGCACCGCCTCCTCCGCCCGCGCATCGCGCTTGAGCACCACGCAGGCCGCGACCGCTTCGACCCATTTCGGATGCGGCAGCGCGAACACCGCGGTTTCGGCTACCGCTTCATGCTGGTACAGGCATTCCTCGACTTCCCGGCTGGAGACGAGCACACCGCCGGAGTTGATCACGTCCTTGATGCGGTCGACCACGTAGAGATAGCCTTGCGCGTCCATGAACCCAAGATCGCCCGAGTGGAACCAGCCACCGCTGAAGGCTTCGGCGGTCTGCCCGGGCTTGTCCCAGTACCCCGTCAGCAACTGCGGCGAGCGGTGCACGATCTCGCCGAGCTCGCCGGGTCTGGCATCCTGCATTTTTTCGTCGACGATGCGCGTTTCCACATTGAGCACCGGCCGTCCGGCCGAGGCGGGGCGTTCGCGATGTTCCTCAGGTCCCAGTACCGTCGCCAGTGGCCCGATCTCGCTTTGCCCGTAGCAGTTGTAGAAGCCGAGCGCCGGCAGGCGCTCGCGCAATTCCTGCAACACGGGCAGCGGCATGATCGATGCGCCGTAATAAGCCTTGGTCAGGGTGCCCAGCTGCCCGGGATCGAATTCCGCATGGCGCAGGAGCGCGATCCAGACGGTGGGCGGCGCGAAGAAGCTGGTGATGCCCTCCTCCCGCACCGTGCGCAGGCAGAAACCCGGCTCGGGGCTCTGCGCCAGCAAGGCGGTGCCGCCCATCAGCAGCAAGGGCATCAGGAACACATGCATCTGCGCCGAATGGTAGAGCGGCAGCGCGGCCAGCGCGTAGTCTTCCGGCCGGATGTCGCATGACGCGATGGCGCTCATGTATTCGGCCAGCAGGGCGCGATGCGTGAGTACCGCACCTTTGGGCGCCGAGGTGGTCCCGGAGGTATAGAGGATCTGTGCCGGCATGGTGTCGTCGAGGCTGGCCAGGATCTCTCCCGCGGGGCCCCCGGCCGCCGCCAGCACGTCGTGTGCGCCGCCGCCGTACAGGCTGCCCAGCAAGGCGCAGGGCAGCCCTTCGACATGGGCAGCCAGCGCCGGATCGGCGAACAGCGCGCTGGAGCCGGACTGGGTGACGATATATTCCACCTCGCCGCGCGTCATCGAGAAGTTCACCGGTACGTGGACCAGCCCGGCACGCAGGCAGCCCAGCCACAGCAGCACGTAGGCGTCCGAATTCTTGCCGAACGCGGCCACGCGGTCGCCGGGGCGCAGACCCCAGCGCTGCAGCGCTGCCCCCACGCTGGCTGCCGCGGCTTCGAGCTGGCGGTAGGTCCAGGTGCGCTCGCCGAAGCGCAGCGCGGCTTTGTCGGGACTGCGCCTTACCGCGCGGGCGATGGCATCGGGAATCGTGTTGCGCAGGACGCGCTGCTGCTCTGACTGCATGGTGGTCTCCGTTTTGTTTTTAGGGTCCAGCAAGTCTTGAGCCTATGCCGCTCTGCATCATTCGCCGGTCATGACGCGGCAGTAGCGGCACTGGCATTCGAGGGGCAGCATACGGGCGCTCCGGCTCAGGTGCAAGGCACTCCGGCGGGGGGAGACG
>NZ_JARJLM010000313.1 GCF_029335485.1 Cupriavidus basilensis | reverse complement strand
ATGCAGTAAAGGACTGAAGGAAACCATGAGTGCCAGCCTGTTTGACTTGCATATTGCCCAGACTTGTCCGGACGAATACACCGCACTGCGTGAAGCCAATGCGCGCTATCGTTCGCTGGCCGTCCGCTTTCTCGATGGCGACGCGGCCGTCAGCGAGGCCGACTGTCTCGCGGCCAAGGACGAAACTGACCGTGCCGAAACGGCCGCACGTGCGGCCTTCCTGCTGGCGTTTCAGACCCTGGCTAGCCAAAGTTAAGGAGGGAATCACGTGGTACGAAGGGCAATTCCTGAACCGCTGCCGGCCGGCAAGTACCTGGCCAGGTGCCGGGAGACCAGCCACATGCTTGCCATCGAGAACGGGCATGAGGACGTGTTTCCGCGGGCCACGCTGTGTCAGCGACGGCCGCTGGCGCACCTTCTTCCGCGATGGCAAGGCAGTGTGGGACTGCAACGCGAGCTACGCCGCCGCGAATTTCATCATCGAACCCGCGCCATCGGAGAAGACGGCATGAGCAACCTGCCTCGTCCCAAAACGCAGTCCGTCACCCATCACGTGCCCGAGCACCTCGTGGGGGCGTTCCTGAAGACGGCAGACGAATTCTTCGCCAACGCGCGAGGCATGCGGACAGCGGGCCCAGCGTCCCCAGGAGGTGCGCGCCCAGGATTGCGACCGTGGTATGGATTCGTTGTTGCACTTGGCCGAAGTGGCTGCCGAAGGCGACTATGTCGATCCGACGTTGGTGGCGATGCGGTGGGCCCGGTGTCAGGGCGTGTCGTATATGCGTATGCAGTCCGCCTGCGTCAATGATTTAGTTCGTTTGACACCGGGACGTACCGGCCTGGTCTCCACAGCGGAATCGCCTTTCGGTGGCCACGAAACGGTCGGGACGTGGCCGAGAAGGCTTCTGCTACGGAATCAGCGGTTTTGCGGCAAAATATTCGCGGTGCAAGTACGTCGCCTCATTCAACCCAGGCTGGGAAGTAGCCCAGTGCCGTCTGTACTGACCCATCGTGCGACGGAACCACGACAATATCCGGATGCGCGTCCATTAGCACGCGAATCTGGTCTACGGTATCTTGTGTTTGTTCAATCTCACCATCAACCAACCAGCGCGCCGCCCAGAACTTCGGGCTACCAAATTTCAGTGCCTTGGCGTTCCAGACCGCATCGCCCACAAAGAAGTACTGTTTGCCGGAGTCGACTGTTATAAACATGCCGATCGAACCGCGCGTATGACCGAGCAACGGTACGAGCACGACCGTACCATCTCCATAGAGATCCAGACTGCTGGCGAACCCTCTATATGACACCGGCCTGAATGCCAAGGCTTTCCATTTGATCGATTGCGCGCTGACCTGCGAGTGCCAGCTGCCACCGACACCAGCAGCAGGGTGCCTTATCATCTCCAGCTCCGCGGGATGCACCAGGACTGTGGAATCCGGGAAGTCGACAATGCCACTGGCATGATCCCAGTGGCTGTGACTCAGGATAATCGTTTGAACCGGTTCAATGCCGGCGCGCAAGAGTTGGGCTCTCACGGGATCCACCGGATCTTCGTACTTGAAGAACAGACTTTGCCACCAAGGCATATCTAGCCGATATTGATCAGCCACCTTGGAACCCAGCCCCGCATCAAACAGAAAAGTGTCTGCGCCATGTCTAACAAGGAACGCGGAGAAGTCATTACTCACCTTGCTAGTAAAACTCCCACCTGCGTAGACCAAAGCCTCGGTAACAGATAGCTTCGCGGTTCGGATGACCGCAAAAGTGACCTTGGGATGGGTGGGAAGCGACTGGCTGATTGGTGCCGGGGCATCGGCGGCGATAGCAGAAATGGTAATAGCGGACAGCAGTAGAAGAATCAGCTTGCGAAGCATGGAGGCACCTTGATCTATTGGTTCTGGGATCCCATGAATGAAATCCCATGGGCACCTTAAACGTTGGTGTACACTCCAATGTCAAGGAAAGCCGGGGTGATGACCCTGAAAGATGCCCTCGGATGAACATTAGTGAACTGGCAAAGGCCGTTGGCACCACTACAGATACACTGCGCTATTATGAGAAGGTGGGGCTGTTGGAGGCACCCACGCGTCTAGGCAATGGCTACCGTTCATACGGTGCGGAGGCCATTCGGCACATTCAATTCATACGCAGCGCTCAAACGCTCGGATTCTCGCTTGCCGAGATTCGAGAAATCATCCCACAATTGATTGACGGCAGATTTGGTCGGGCCGAGATAGAACAACGCTTGAGTGCCAAGATCGATCAGATCGATGCCCATATCAGCGCGCTTCGATCCTTGAGGAAAGAGCTGGTCGCAACGGCCAACTCGTTGTCCTGTCCCCTGGGAGTTCCCGTCTCCGTTGAATCCGCAACCAAAGTTGTGGCGGCCGGTCAGGAGACGTCGCATATGGCTAGAAAGATGCAGGCTCTGTCGCGATAAGGACGCGGCGACGAGCGAATTGGGGCGTTGGGATTCGCTCAGGCGGCTAAGGCATAGAATTGGTCAGCGGCCGACGGATTGCTCCCATCGTGGCACTGCATCTGGCCCTTGGCGATCATATGCATGAGCTCGATGCCGCCCAGCAAGGTGCGCGCGCAGCGGAAGTCCTTGAAGCCAAGCATTGGTCGAGTCTGGCGCTTGATGGCCCGATGGTCGGCACGCCAGATGAATCAGGCCTTCGCGGCCCGATAGCCAGCGCTCGGCGGGGCACTAGACG
>NZ_JARJLM010000312.1 GCF_029335485.1 Cupriavidus basilensis | reverse complement strand
GGTGCAGCGGTGCTCGGTCGATCCATGCGATTGGTCTCCATATCTGTTCCGCTACGGCCGCGCTTCCCTCGCGCCGGCACAGCGCGGCTAAGTGGCCGCCGCGCCGTCCTCTTCACGGGGGCAATGATCGCAGGCCGGCGTCACGCTGCCACGCGCGCCACGATCCGCCTCCGCGCTCCCGCCGCCGTCCTCGCCCGGCCCGGCCCGCGCCATATCCGCAAGGATCGGGCAATCGGGCCGCGCGTCGCCGCTGCAGGCCTCGGCCAGCAGGCGCAGCGTGTCGCGCATGGCGGCGAGCTCGGCGATGCGCTGTTCGAGATCCGCCACGTGGCGCAGGGTAAGCGCCTTGACATCGGCGCTGGCCCGCGCGCGGTCGTGCCACAGCGACAGCAAATCGCGTATCTCGTCCAGCGAGAACCCGAGATTACGGGCACGCCGCACGAAGCGCAAGGTGTGCACCGCGCGCTCGTCGTAGCGGCGGTAGCCGCCCTCGCTGCGCGGTGGCGCCGCCAGCAGGCCGATCGCCTCGTAGTGCCGGATCATCTTTGCGGTGACGCCGGAAGCCTGCGCCGCTTCGCCGATATTCATGCTCTCCCCCCAGCCGGGCGCCAGCGCCGCAGCAGCAGTGCATTGCCCACCACGCTCACGCTGGAGAACGCCATGGCCGCGCCGGCCACCACCGGGTTGAGCAGGCCGGCCGCCGCCAGCGGGATGCCGATCACATTGTAGAAGAAGGCCCAGAACAGGTTCTCCCGGATCTTGCGCACGGTGCGGTGCGAGATCGCCAGCGCATCGGCCACCAGCGCCGGGTCCCCGCGCATCAGCGTGATGCCGGCGGCATGCATGGCCACGTCGGTGCCGGTCGACATGGCAATGCCGACATCGGCAGCGGCCAGCGCCGGCGCATCGTTGATGCCGTCGCCCACCATCGCCACCACGGTTCCGCCGGCCTTGAGCGCGAGCACGCGCTCGGCCTTGTCGGCCGGCAGCACTTCCGCCTGCACTTCGTCCAGTCCCAGCGCCTCGGCCACGCGTGCCGCCGCGCCACGGTTATCGCCGGAGAGCATGACCGTGCGCACGCCAGCGCCGCGCAGCCGTTCGATCGCGCTACGCGCGCCGGGCTTGATCGCATCGCCGAAGGCGACCAGGCTCAGCACACGCGGCAGCCCCTGCACCTGCGTCTCGATCAGCCAGGACACCGTGCGGCCCTGTTCCTGCAGCGCTTGCGCCTGCGCTTCGAGCGTACCCGCCGCTGCGCCCAGCGCGGCGCGCAGGCGCTCGCTGCCCAACTGCAGGGCCACGCCATCCACCTTGCCGGCCAGGCCCATGCCCGGCAGCGCGCGCACGTCGCTGGCCACCGGCGCCGCGATGCCGCGCGCACGTGCCGCCGCCAGCACGGCATGCGCCAGCGGATGTTCGCTGCCGGCCTGCAGCGCGGCAAGCTGTGACAGCAAGCGTTCTTGCGCACCCGCGCCAGCATCGGCGGGTACCGCCAGCGCCACCACCTCCGGCTTGCCGACCGTGAGCGTGCCGGTCTTGTCGAAGGCCACCACCTTGACGCGGTGGGCCAGTTCCAGCGCCTCGGCGTCCTTGATCAGGATGCCTGCGCGCGCGCCCGCGCCGGTGCCGGCCATGATCGCGGTCGGCGTCGCCAGGCCAAGCGCGCATGGGCACGCAATCACCAGCACCGCCACCGCATTGAGCAGCGCGGTTTCCCAGCCGCCGCCGAACACGCCCCAGCCCAGCAGCGTCGCCAGCGCAATGCCCAGCACCACCGGCACGAACACCGCGCTGACGCGGTCGACCATGCGCTGGATCGGCGCCTTGGCCGCCTGCGCATGCTCGACCATGCGGATGATGCGCGCCAGCACCGTTTCCGCGCCCACCGCCACGGTGCGCGCCACCAGCCGGCCTTCGTAATTGATGGCGCCGCCGGTCAGGCGCGCGCCGGGCTCCTTGGGCACCGGCAGGCTTTCGCCGGTCAGCATCGACTCATCGGCATGGCTGCTGCCCTCGATCACCTCGGCGTCCACCGGCACGCGTGCGCCCGGCAGCACCACGATCTCGTCGCCCACGCGCACGGCGCCAAGCGGCACCGTAATCTCGCCGTCAGCGCGACGCACCAGCGCGCTGTCGGGGCGCAGCGCGGCCAGCGCACGGATGGCATCGGCGGTCTGGCGCTTGGCGCGCGTCTCCAGCCACTTGCCCAGGCGCACCAGCGTGATCACCACCGCCGCGCTTTCGAAATACAGGTGCGGCATGCCCTCGCCGCCACGCCACATCAGCCACAACGACAAACCGTAAGCCGCCGAGGTACCGAGCGCGACCAGCAGATCCATATTGCCCGCACCGGCACGCACCGCTTTCCAGCCCGCCTTATAGAAACGCCAGCCGAACACAAACTGCACCGGCGTGGCCAGCAGCCATTGCACCCAGGCCGGCAGCATCCAGTGCACGCCGAACCACGCCGCCGCCATGGGCGCCACCAGCGGCAGCGACAATGCCGCCGAGATTGCCACCGGCCACGGCCCCGACCAGAATCCTTCGCCAGCCGCCGCGCCCGCGGGCAGGTCGCCGCTCACCGGCACTGCGCCATAGCCGGCACGCGCGACCGCGGCCGCCAGTGCATCGGCATCCACGGCGCCGCGCATGACGGTCACCTCCGCCTGCTCGGTGGCCAGGTTGACCTGCGCATCGACCACCCCGGGCACGGCCTTCAAGGCCCGCTCCACGCGGGCCACGCAGGACGCGCACGTCATGTCGCTGATGGACAAGGCAATGGCCTGGCGCGGCACTTCGTAACCGGCGGCCTTGACGGCCTCGGCCGCGGCCGGCAACACCGCGGCGCTGTCGGCCTGCAGCGTGGCTTCCTCGGTGGCAAGGTTGACGGCGACCTGGCGCACGCCGGGCACCTTGCCCAGCGCGGTCTCGACGCGCCGCACGCAAGAGGCGCAGGTCATGCCGCCGATGGGTAGCCGCCATTCGGAAACCGGCGCGACTGCCGCGGCGCCGGGTACGGGAAGGAGTTGGGAATTTGCTGGCATGGCCTGGGGGGACGGGAATCCACAGTGACGATGAGCACATCATGGACCTTACCATGTTGGGAAGGTCAAGCCTGGCTGCAAGAAACGTATCCGTCACCTGCAAAACTGCCGCGGGCAGTAAAAAGACCTTGCGCTTCCCATCGTGGGAAGGTGCAGACTTCAGGGCAGATGCCAGTCCGGCCCGGACAGCGCAGCGGCAGGTACGCTTTCCGGGCAACCGGATGCGTTCCTTGATCTTGACCCTTTTGACCCTTTTGACCCTTTTCTTTGCACCAACAGGAGATTCCCTATGATCCAGTTCCAGGTTGAAGGCATGTCTTGCGGCCACTGCGTGGGCGCCATCACCCGCGCCGTGCAGGCGCTCGATCCGGCCGCCAGGGTGTCGGCGGATATCGCCGCGCAGGCGGTCACGGTGGAAGCCGCCGCCAGCAACGATGCGCTGCGCGAGGCCATCGAAGCGGCCGGCTACCCTGTCAAGAGCGCCGCTTAAGGACAAAACGGGCGCCGCGAAGGCGCCCGTTTTGCGCTTTGGCAAAGCGGAAACTCAGAAGCGGTAGCCCACGTTCAGGAAGGTCACCACCGGATCGATCTTGATCTTGGTGTGCGACACGATGGTCTGGTTGCCCGACGCCCCGGCGTTGTGCGTGGTGAGCGTTGCGGTGCTGGACAGCGGCAGGTAGGAAACCGACAGGCCGATAAACCAGTTGTCGGTCACGGCGTAGTTGGCGCCGATATTGAACACCGGATTCCACGAGCTCTTGGCGCTGGCCGTCATCGTTGCATTCGGCCCGAACTGGGACTTCACGAAGGTCTGGTTGGTGATGGTCTCGCCGGTGAACCAGGTGTAGTTCACGCCGATGCCCACATAGGGACGGAACTTGGACTTCGCCTCCAGGAAGTGGTACTTCACCAGTGCCGCGGGGCTCCACTGCCTCACATTGCCCAGCGTGCCATATTTGCTGTAGGTACCCGTGCCCTCCACATCGTGTTGTGGCGGAATGCCACCGACGATTTCACCCGAGATATTGTCGGTGAAGAAGTGGGTGAAGGCGATGCCGAGCGTATCCGCCGATTTGATCTTGGCACCGGTACCGGTCTGGGTCTGCCCCAGGGGAAAACCGTTGATGCTATCGAGGACCAGGGGATCGGCCGAGCTGGTCGGCATCACGCGGAACCAGCCCAGGCTGATGATATTGCTGCCCGCGCTTTGCGCTTGCGCGGTGCCGGCAATCAGCATGGCAACGCTGGCCACCAGAATCTTTTTATTGGTCATGCCTCCTACTCCTTTCAACTCTCGTCCTTGAGGCAAGCATTATCCGGCTTGGTGTGTCGCCCCTGTTTCAAACACGAGAGCCTTTACTAGAAGGCCTCCCCTAAAGCACGGGTTAACCATTAAAAAACCGGGGGTTTTACGTCAAATCGGCGCCAAAACTGTAACGGATATGCGACGCCCAATGGCGGCGAAGCCCACTCGGCGGCAAAGACCTACCTGGCACACGGGTATTGCCTGACGTGCTCGTCGCGTTCAGGATCCGCAGCCGCCGGAGCGCCGCCGCTCACGCCGCCACGGACCCCGGATGCGCGCTCGCCAGCACGCAGGCCGCCAGGTCCCACAAGGCGTAGCCAACGCTCTTGAACACCAGCGGGCTGCCGCGCCGCGCGCGCAGCTCCGCCGCGCGGAGGATGGCGTGTTCGAAGGGCTGCACGGTGGCCCAATCGATGCCAGCCTGCAGCAGGTCGCCCGCCTCCTCCTCGATGCCGAACAGGGTATCGGCCAGCAAGCGGCCATGCGCGGAAGCCGCCTGGCACAGCGCCGGCGGCAACTCGCACATCTCGGGGCGGAAAGCGCCCACCGCGGCAATGAAATGATCGTCGCGCCACAGGCCGCTATCGAGATCCGGCAGCACCGGAAACAGGCTGGAGGTCACGGTGACCACCATCGATACGCGCGGCAGCACGGTGCGCGCATCGTCCACCGTCTGCGCCTCGGTACCGAGCGTGCGCGCCTGCGCGGCCAGCGCCTCGGCCTTGGCGGCGGTGCGCGAATGCAGCCATACGCGGCGCGGCGCCAGGCCCGCAATGAACGCTTCGAGATGGGTCTGGGCCTGCACGCCGGCGCCGATGATCAGCAACTCGCCATCCGGCTGCGGCGCGAAGGTCTGGGCCGCGAGCAGCGACACCGCGGCGGTGCGCCGCCCCGTCACGGTAGGGCCATCCAGCAGCGCCAGCCGCTGCCCGGTATGGGCGTCGGCCACCACCACCTCGCCCAGGATATTGGGCAGGCCGCGCCGCGGGTTACCGGGATGCACGGTGATGTTCTTGGTCATCACCAGATCGCGGTTGCGCGCCGGCATCACCAGCAGCGTGCCTTCGCCACCGGCGGCATCGCCCACCGGCAGGGCAATGCGCGGCGGCGCCATGGCGGTGCCGGCGCGCAGTTCGGCCAGCATGCCGGCAATGGCGCGGGCCAGCGCGGGATACGGCAGGCGTGCCGCGGTCTGGGCGGCGTCGAGCAGGGCAAGGGACAAGGCGATGACTCCGGAAGCGATTCGCGATGCGGAATTATCGGCGATCCCGCCCGGCAAGACTGATGGGCGGCCCGCGAGCGGGCCACCCCTCACGCGATGCGAAGCGAGCCGTGGCGATATTGCTCCCCGTATGGAGCGCCTCCCCGAAGGGGAGGTGCGCTGTCGACGTTGACGTTCAAGCAGTTGGAGTTGGCGTTGCAGTCGCAATTGCAGTCAGGTCTCCCGGTAGCCCCCACAACCCACCCCGGGTACAACCCAACGAAAACATCACCTCCAGCACTCCCCCTCAACGCGCCAGCAGCCCCATCATCTGCTCCGGATACCGCGTACCCGCCGCCGCGTCCGCCGGAAACACGGCATCGATGGCCGCCATGTCGGCAGCGTCCAGCACCACGTCGAGCGCGCCAAGGTTATCGTCGAGATTGCGCACCTGGCGCGTGCCGGGAATCGGCACCACCTGCTCGCCACGCGCCAGCACCCAGGCCAGCGCCAGCTGCGCCGGGCTGCAGCCCTTGTCGCGCGCCAGCGCCTGCACCTTGTCGACCAGCGCCAGGTTGCGCGCGAAGTTCTCGCCCATGAACCGCGGACTGGCGCGGCGGTAGTCGTCCTCGGCAAAATCGGCAGGGCTGCGGATGGCGCCGGTGAGAAAACCCCGGCCCAGCGGGCTGTAGGGCACCAGCGCAATGCCGAGCCGGCGGCAGGTGGCAAGGATGCTGTGCCCGCCGCCCTCGTCCACGTCGCGCGTCCACAGCGAATACTCGCTCTGCAGCGCGCTGATGGGATGCACCCGATGCGCACGCTCGACGGTATCCGCGCCGGCCTCCGACAAGCCCAGCCAGCGCACCTTGCCCGCCTTGACCAGTTCCGCCATCGCCCCCACGGTTTCCTCGATCGGCACCTGCGGGTCGACACGGTGCTGGTAGTACAGGTCGATATGATCCACGCCAAGCCGCTGCAGGCTGGCATCGCAACTGGCCCGCACGTACTCGGGCCGGCCGTCGACGCCACGCGCCACCGGGTTGGCGGCGTCGCGCACGATGCCGAACTTGGTGGCAAGCACTACGCCGTCACGCCGGTCCGCGATGGCGCGCCCGACCAGGCGCTCATTGGTGTGCGGGCCATAGATATCCGCCGTATCGATAAAATTGATGCCACGATCCAGCGCGTGATGAATCGTGCGAATGGATTCGGCGTCATCGTGGGCGCCGTAGAACTCGCTCATGCCCATGCAGCCCAGGCCGATGGGGAATACCTGCGGGCCGTGCCGCCCCAGCTTGCGTAGTACGGTCATGCTGACTCCCTTGATTTGGAACCCCCGCAGTATCGCCAGTACAGGCGCGGCGAAACAGCCCGCTGGCCCGCATGCTTCATGAAGCAGGGCTTCACAATCGCCTGGTCGGGCCGGGCGCCGCCGCCATCAGGCCGCGTTCTCCCGCCGCGACAGGAAGTCCACCAGCACCCGCAGCTTCGGCAGCATGTGGCGGTTCGATGGCCACAGCATCCAGAAGGTGCCCTCCACCACGTTGTACTGGTCCAGCGCGGTTTGCAGGCGCTGCTCGCGCAACGCGTCCCGCGCGACGAAATCCGGCACGTAGGCAATGCCCAGGCCACTTGTCGCGGCGGCCAGCACGCCTTCAATGCTGTTCAGGGTGAAGGCTGCCGGCAGCCGCGGTTCGGCGCCGCCCGCCTCCTTCGTCAACACCCAGTCCTGCAGCTTGCCGCTGGAGGGAAAACGATAGCGCAGGCAGGCGTGCTGCTCCAGGTCCTGCGGCCGCCGCGGCATCCCGCGGCGCGCGAAATAGTCCGGCGCAGCGCATAGCACGAAACGGAAGGGCCGCAGCCGCCTGGCCATCAGCCGGGAATCCGTCAGCTCGCCGCTGCGGATCACCATGTCGAAGCCCTCCTCCACCACGTCGACGATACGGTCGCTGAAATCCAGGTCGAACTCGATCTCGGGATAGGCCGCGGAGAACGCCGCCAGGTCGGGCAGCACGAGGCGATAGCCGATCGCCGGGACGCTGATGCGCAGGCGGCCGCGCGGCGCCTCCTGCAGCCGCGACAGTTCCAGCTCGGCGTCGTCGATCTCCTCCAGGATGCGCCGGCAACGCTCGAAGAACAGCGTGCCCTCGTCCGTCAGCCGGATCTGGCGCGTGCTGCGGTGGAACAGCCGGATGCCGAGCCGGGCCTCGAGCCGCATCACGCTCTTGCCGATGGCCGATGGCGAGACGCCGAGCAGCCGTCCCGCCGCGACGAAGCTGTGGGACTCCGCCGCGCGCACGAAAGCGTACAGGCCGCTAAGACTATCCATGGTCGATTAGGGAGTTTTTGTCCGTTAAGAGCGGAAAGCTGGGGGCTTTAAGCCGTATTAAAGCCATCCTATCATCAGTCCACTTTCCAGAAGGGGCGTCACGGGCACTCACCGACGGCGACGCCGTATGGCACGCCGAACGCGCCCTGTCCTGCCTTCCGACATGAACTCACCATGCATGCACCTGACACATCTGCACACACTCCGGCGCAGAAAGCGATGACCCTCGGCGCCGTCTGCCTCGCGGCGCTGGCGATGCCGCTCAGCTTCACCGGCCCGGCGGTGGCCTTGCCGGCGATTGCCGGCAGCCTCGGCGGCAGCCCCATCGCGTTGAGCTGGGTCACCAATGCCTTCATGCTGTGCTTCGGCAGCTGCCTGATGGCCGCCGGCGCGCTGGCGGACCGCTTCGGGCGCAAGCGCATCTTTCTCGCCGGCGTCGCCGGCTTCGCCCTCACCTCGCTGGCGCTGATGGCGGCGCCCGACCTCGCCTGGGTCGATGTGCTGCGCGCCGCGCAGGGCATGGCGGGCGCCGCCGCGTTCTCGGGCGGCGTGGCGGCGCTGGCGCAGGAGTTCGAGGGACGGGCGGCCACCCGCGCCTTCAGCCTGCTGGGGACGAGCTTCGGCGTCGGCCTGGCCTTCGGCCCGGTGCTTGCCGGAGCCCTGATCCAGCAAGCCGGATGGCGCTCGGTCTTTCTCAGCGTCGCTCTCATCGCCACATGCGCGCTGGGGTTCGGCGCGCGCTGCATGCGCGAGTCGCGCGACCCCGCCGCCATGGGCCTCGACTGGCCCGGCGCCGCCACCTTTACCGGGGCGCTGGCCTTGTTCACCTATGCCGTGCTGAGCGCGCCCGACAGCGGCTGGGGCAGCCTGCCGGTCGTCCTGCTGCTGAGTGGCTCGGCGGTGCTGCTGGTGGCGTTCGTCGTCATCGAGCAGCGCGTGCGCGCGCCCATGCTCGACCTGTCCCTGTTCCGCTATCCGCGTTTTGTCGGCGTGCAGTTCCTCGCGGCCGCGCCGGCCTATTCCTATGTCGTGCTGCAAGTGCTGCTGCCCATCCGCCTGATCGGTATAGAGGGCTACAGCGCGATGGAAGCGGGCCGCATGATGATTGCGCTTTCCGCGCCGATGCTGGTGGTACCGCTGCTGGCCGGCATGCTGACGCGCTGGCTGTCGGCGGGGCTGATCTCCGGGCTGGGCTTGCTGATCTGCGCCGGCGGCCTGTCGTGGCTGGCGCAATGCGCGCCCGGCCAGCCCCCCGCCGGGATGGTGCTGCCCATGCTGACGATCGGCTTCGGCATCAGCCTGCCCTGGGGGCTGATGGACGGCCTGGCGGTCAGCGTGGTGCCCAAGGAACGCGCCGGCATGGCCACCGGTATCTTCAGCACCACGCGCGTCGCGGGAGAAGGCATCGCCCTGGCCATCGTCGGCGCGCTGCTCGCGGCGCTGGCGCAATCCAGGCTGCACCCCATGCTCGCGGCGGATGCCTCCACCCTGCTGCCGCAGGCTGCGCACCGCCTCGCCATGGGCAACCTGTCGCAAGCCATGTCCCTGCTGCCGCAACTGGGCCGCCAGGCACTGGTGCAAGGCTATGGCGAGGCCTTCCGGAGCCTGCTGTACATCCTGGCGGCGATCACCGTGCTCTCGGCCGGCATGGTGTTCGGCTTCCTCAGCCACGCGCGCCTGCCGCATCTTGCCGGGTCCGCGCCGAAGGCCGCCAGCGGCACGTAGCGGACGGAGGGCGGCGCATCGCAGGAAGACACCATCGTGCAAGCGCGCCGCATGCTAATCTCGCCGCACCATGAAACCCGACGCCTCCCTCGATCCCGACCTGCTGCCCGCCATGGCCGCCTTCGTCCGCGTGGCGCGCCTGGGCAGCTTCACCGCCGCCGCCGCAGCGCTGGCGGTGAGCCCGTCGGCCATCTCCCAGACCATCCGCCAGCTGGAGCAACGCCTGGGCGTGCGCCTGCTGCAGCGGACCACGCGCCGCGTCGGGCTGTCCGAGGCCGGCGCCGCGCTGCTGGCGCGCGTGGAGCCCGCGCTGGCCGAGATCGGCGCCGCCGCCGACGACACCCGCCAGCAGCGCGACATGCCGGCCGGCACGCTGCGCATCACCACGTCCTACTCGGCGGCGGCGGCCGCGCTGCAGCCGGTGCTGGTCGATTTCATGCGCGCCTATCCGTCGATCTGCGTCGACGTCACCACCGACGACCGCTTCGTCGACCTGATCGCCGAGGGCTTCGATGCGGGCCTGCGCCTGGGCGAGTCGCTGCAGCGCGATATGGTGGCGATCCCCGTCACCGGCCCGATGCGCATGGTGGTGGCGGGCACGCCGGACTACTTTGCGCGGCACGGCAAGCCAACGCAGCCGCGCGACCTGCATGCGCATGCCTGCCTGCACTATCGCTTCGGCCCCACGGGCAAGGTCTACCGCTGGGAGTTCGTGCATGCCGCGCGCCAGTTCACCGTGGATACCGGCGTCGCCCTGATCGCCAACGACAAAGCATTGCTGCACCAGGCCGCTATCGCCGGGCTCGGGCTGATCTATGAGTTCGAGACGCATCTGCGCGCGGCGCTCGCCTCGGGCCAGCTGGTGACGGTGCTGGACGCGTGGTCGCCGCCCTTCGACGGCTTCCATCTGTACTACCCCGGCCGCCTGCTGATGCCGCCCAAGCTGCGCGTATTCGTCGATTTCCTCAAGGCACGCGCGCCGCTCGCCGGCACGCCAGCCTAGCCGCGCGGCGCAGCTGTCCGCGCCACCGCGCCGCGCACTTCGATGCCGATGCGGTCCACCACCTTTCCGCCCGCATCCAGCAGCTCCACCTGGTGCCGGCCCGGCCAGGGCAGCCACGCCACCTGCCCGCCGCGCCCGAGCGGCTTGCCATCGATGCGCCAGCGCACGCGCTGCGCGGTCTGTCCGCTCACGCCCTCGGCATGGAACCACACGCGCTGCGCCGCCGGCGGGATATCGGGATCGAGCGCGAACACGGTGCCGTCGGCGGGACTGGCGATGGAAAACGCGCCGGCTTGCGTGCCGGCCCGCGCGGCAGCGCGCGCGCTGTCCGCGCTGGCCACGTTGACCACGCGCATCGCGGTGCCGGCAAGGAACACTTCCTCGCGCGCCGGTTCCAGATCGTTGGCAAAACGCAAAGGCACGCGCTCCACCCCGGCGGGCATGGCGGGCGCCAGGCTCGGCACTGTGCGGTGCAATGCCTCCATGACTTCGTGCCATACGGGCGCCGCGCCGGAGACGCCGGACACCTCGTGCATGCTCGCGCCGCTGGCATTGCCCACCCACACGCCCACCGTGTAGCGCTGCGACCAGCCCACGCACCAGTTGTCGCGCATGTCCTTGGAAGTGCCGGTCTTGACCGCGCTCCAGAAGCGCGTGGTGAGCGGGCTGTCGAGACCAAAGGTGCGCGCTCGCGCGTGGCGGTCGGATAGCACGTCGGCAATCAGGTAGCTCGCGGCGGGCGACATGACCGCGCGCGCCGGCACCGCCGGCGCATCCACGCGCAGCCGCACCGGCGCGTAACGCCCGCCGTTGGCGAACGCGCGATACGCATTGGCGAGCGCCAGCAGCGGCACATCGGCGCTGCCCAGCGCCAGGCTGTAGCCGTAGTAGTCCCCGGCCTGCGCCAGCGGCAGCCCGAGCGCGGTGAGGCGTTGGTGAAAGCGATGGGGCGTCACCATCACCAGCGTGCGCACCGCGGGCACATTCAGCGACGACGCCAGCGCCGCGCGCATGCTGACCCAGCCCGCGTATTGCCGGTCGTAGTTCTGCGGCACGTAGAGCCCGCCACCGCCGCCCGTGGGCAGGTTGACCGGCCGGTCATCGAGCAGCGAGGCCGTGGTCAGCCGCCGCGCCTCCAGCGCCTGCTCATAGAGAAACGGCTTGAGCGTGGAGCCGGCCTGGCGCGGCGCCGCCGCATGATCCACCTGCGCGGCGGCGGACAGCGCGCCCGACGAGCCCACATAAGCCAGCACATCGCCGCTGGCGTTGTCGATCACCACCACCGCGCCGTCCTCCACATTGCGCCCGGCGAGCTCGCGCAGGTGCCGGTCCAGGCTGGCCGCGGCGGTACGCTGCAGGCCGGCATCGAGGGTGGATGCGATGGCCGGCGGCACCGTGCCGGCCGCACGGGCCTGCGCGACCAGCATGCGTGCCAGATGCGGGGCCAGGTTCGGCGCCAGGCTTGACGCTTGCGCGGA
This sequence comes from Cupriavidus basilensis, assembly GCF_029335485.1. Classification (GTDB taxonomy): domain Bacteria; phylum Pseudomonadota; class Gammaproteobacteria; order Burkholderiales; family Burkholderiaceae; genus Cupriavidus; species Cupriavidus basilensis_E. The sequence continues at coordinate 21,199 of NZ_JARJLM010000312.1, read as the reverse complement.
CGACATGGATGCGCTGCCGCCACCGCGCAGCAAGGCAAGCTGCGCAAAACCATCCAGGCCTTCGCATGCCTTCGGCGCTTGCTGTTCGCGCAGGATGCCGCAGGCGCGCTGAGCCACCTGCTGCGCGCCTGCGTTGGGCGCACGTACCAGCGCCACCGCGAGCGCTGCCTCGCGTGCGTCGAGACCACTGGGGTATTTGCCGAACAGCGCCTGCGACAGCGCGGACAATCCCACCAGCTCGCCGCGAAACGGCACCAGGTTGAGATAGGCTTCGAGGATCTGGTCCTTGCTCCAGCCGCGCTCGAGCGCGGCGGCGCGCACCGCCTGGGCCATCTTCTGGCTCACGCTGCGCCCGCCGCCGGCGCGCCGCAGGTCGTCGTCCAGCAGGCCTGCGAGCTGCATGGTGAGCGTGGAAGCACCACGCGTGCGGGTGTTCCACAGGTTGGCCCAGGCCGCCGCGGCCACGCCCTGCCAGTCCACGCCGCTGTGGGCGTAGAAGCGCCGGTCCTCGGACAGCACGATTGCCGTGCGCACCGCCGGCGAGATCTCTGCCAGCGTGACCCAGTCGCCGCGACGCGCACGGAAATCGTCGCGCACGCGGGACAGCGGATCGCCGTGGCGGTCGAGCACCACCACGTCGGCACTGCGCCAGCCTGCACGCACGCTGTCGAACGACGGCAGCGCATGCGCGCAGGCACTCGCCGCCCAGAGCGACAGGAAAGCGGCACGCACGGCACGCGGGCACCGTCTCATTGGTCGGGCCTGGCCACCACGCCAGCCACCAGCAGCACCTGCGCCGCGGCATAGGTCCACCAGATGCCGAGCGCGAAGCTATCGAAGGGCACCAGGAAGCGCGCGCTGCCAAGCAGCGCGTCGGAAACCGCAAAGGACAGCGCGCCGATCGCCGCCAGCGGCGTAGGCAGCCTGGCCAACAGCGCGGCGCAGGCCATTGCCGCCAGCGCCAGCACGTAGATCGAGACCGGCACCGACAGCGCGCCCAGGTTGGGCCAGAAGCGCCCGAGCATGACACCGGCCGCGCCCACCACCACGCCGCAGCCGACCAGGCGATGTGGGCGGCAGTCGCCTGCCATCGGCACGAACAGGCCAAGGTAGGCGAAGTGCGCCAGCAGGAACGCCCCTAGCCCACCGATGAAGGAGAAGGACAGCCAAGGCAGCGCCAGCAGGAAATCGCCCAGCGCGGAGAACAGCAGCGCGGCCATCAGCCAGTACCGCTCGCGGCGCGCCGGATGGAAGCGCGCCGCACGCGCCAGCAGCAGGGCCATCGCGGTCTTCCACAACGGCTGGAAGGCGATCTGCCCGTTAAGCGGCGCGCCGGGCGCCGAATCCATCGCGACCATGACCAGCAGGCCGCCGTAAACCAGGCCGGCCAGGGAACCGGCCAGCCACCACTCGCGCACCCGCGCGGGCATCATCATTGCAAGCCAGCTCAAGGGCGTGCTCCTACGGTCAGTCTGGCATTGGGCAGTGCGCCGAAGACGTCCGGCGCGTACATCGCCTCCACCCGCGTAGGCGGCAGGGCGAACTCGCCGGCGTTGTTCAGGCGCACGGTGTATTCCACCGTGGCGCTGCCGCGCGGCATGTAAGCGTAATACTCGCGGAATGCCTGCTGCGTGCGCTCGGTGAAAGCGGGCCATGCACCTTTGCGCTGCTCCCCGCGCGTGGCGATTTCCGAATCGCGGCCGAGACCGCTGCCGAGGATGGTGGCGCCGGCAGGCACCGGATCGCTCACCACCACCCACGTCATGTCGGCCTGCGCATCGATCTGCAGCTTCACGCGATAACTGTCGCCGCGCGACCATTTGCCGGGCACCGCCTGCTCCAGCGCGCTCACGCTGCGCGTGATGCGATAGCCCGCCGAGAGCGGCGCGGCCAGCGGCACCGCCGCCAGCGCCCGCACCGTGGCCCAGGGTTTGCCGGCGCCTTCATGGTCGGCGCGCAGGCTGGCGGCAGCACCCGCGCGCGGCCACGGCAGGCTCACGCTGCCGCCGGCCACGCCATCGACCTTGGCTGCGCGCGCCCAGTCGAAGCCGCGCGCAGCCTCGGGCACGCCCTCCAGCGTCACGCGCGTCGCGCCCGCCACCGGGGTTTTCTCGAAGGCCTGCGCAAAGCGCGCGACCGCCAGCGCGCCCCAGGCGTTGGCCGTGGTGGTGCCCCACGCGCCGCGCATCTGGCGGCCAAGCAGTCCGGTGGCAAGCTGTGCGCTTTCGTCTTTCCAGCCCGGCAGGTCGAGCGACAGCGACAGCAGGCGCGCGGCGTTGAGATCGCCGCCGCTCATCAGCCACCACCAGTTGTCGTCGCGCTCGGTGGAGAACGCCAGCCGCGTGCCCTGCACCGTCAGCCGCGCGCGCAGTATCTGCTGCGCCTGCGCCAGCCGCTCGTCGCGCTGCGGGATATCCTGCACGCGCGACAGCAAGGCGATCCAGTCGAGCAGCGCCGAGGTAGGCCATTGCGCCGGCAGGATCTGGATCGAGCCGAGCATGCGCGCCTGCGCGTGCCCGCTGCGCGAGAGCGCTTCGAGCGCGGCCAGCTTGCGCACTTCCAGGTCTTGCGTGGGCGCCCAACGGTTGCGCTTGATGCGGCCTTCGACGAAGGCGGCCAGCCCGCGTTCCATGCTCGCGCGCGCTTCGTCGGGCAGGCGCAGCGGCAGGCCCGCGCGCACGGCCTCGTCGGACAAGGCCAGCAGGTAGGCGGTCAGCACTTCGCTGCCGCTCTCCGCATCGTTCTGCAGCGGGAAGTACGAAGCCAGCCCATCCTTGTCGAGATAGCCGGGCAGTTGCGCCGTCAGCGCATTCCACTGCGCCGCGTCGCCCAGCCCCACCGCGCGCGAGGCACGCTGCTCCAGGCACGAGAACGGATAGTTGCGGAACCACTCGCGCACGCCCGGCATGCCCCCTGCCAGCGAAGCCTGCAGGTTGACCTGCAGGCCGCCGCGCGTCTGCCCCACGGCATCGGTGAGCGCGCCCTGGGGGGCACGCACCGGCACCGACAGGTTCGGCGCCAGTTGCGCCAGCGTGGCCTGCTGGACGGTGAGCGGCACCGCCGCCACCAGTTGCTGCGAAAGCCTGATGCGGTCGCTTGCGCCAGGCGCGGCGCCGGTGCCGCCGCTCGCCCTGGCGGCTTCGGCCGCTTCCACCTCCCATTGCACCGCGCCATCCTGCACCGTGGATCCGGCCGGCAGCAGGGGCGCGCTCACGTCCCAGCCGAGCTCGCGCGATTCGCCGGCGGGAATTTCCACCGTCTGCGCCGGCAACGCCTGCGGCTGTGTCCCCTGCCCCGGCGGCGTCGCGCGCGCCACGGCCCGCACCGTCATCGCGCGCTGGGTGGTATTGCGCAAGGAGAACATGGCCCGGTAACGGTCCTCCTCGCGCACCAGCGGCGGCAGGCCCGAGATCAGCTGCAGGTCCTGCGTGGCGACGATGGTGGCGCTGCCGTTGCCGAATCGGCCCACGCCCAGGTCGGCCACGGCGACGACGCGAAAGCGCGTCAGCGCATCGTTGAGCGGCACCGTCAGCGTGGCCCGCCCCTCGCCGTCGAGCTGCACGCGCGGGTTCCACAGCAGCAGGGTATCGAACAGCTCGCGCGTCGGGCTCTTGCCGCCGCCGCCGCCTGCTGCCACCGCCTTGCGTCCGTAGTGGCGCCGTCCGATGATTTCCATCTGGGCCGTGGCGGTTTCCACGCCATAGCTGCGCCGCCGCAGCATCGCGTCAAGGAGGTCCCAGCTGGTATTGGGCATCAGCTCCAGCAGCGCCTCGTCCACCGCTGCCAGCGCGACTTCCCCGTTGGCGGCGGGCTTGCCGTCGGGCAGCTTCACCTGCACCGTCACCTGCGCCTTGCCGCGCACCGGGTAGCTGGGCTTGTCGGGTGTCACCTTCACATCGAGCCGGTAGCCTTCGTTGCCGACGCGGATCTCCGCCAGCCCGAGGCGGAAGGCGGGCTTGGACAGATCCACCAGCGCGCTGGGCGCGGCGTACTCGCGGCCCTCGCTGCGGAACGCCTGCCACCACTCGCCCGGCTGGCGCCAGCCCCAGGTGAAGAAGGAATACCACGGGACTTCGCGCAAACGTCCGCGCAAGGCCAGCACCGAGACGTAGACATTGGGCCCCCACTCCGGCCTGACCTTGACCCGCACGGTGGGATCGCGCCCGTTGAGTTCCACCACGCTGGTTTCCAGCACGCCCTCGCGCTCCACCGCCACCAGCGCGGTGGCATGGCGGAACGGCATGCGCACCTGGAACACCGCGGTCTCGCCCGGGGCATACGCCTTCTTCTCCGGCAACAGGTCGATGCGGTCATTGTTCTCGCCGCCGAACCAGAGTTCTCCCTGGCGCGTCACCCACACCGTGGTACCCGCTTGCGAAACCCGCCCGGTGTTGTCCCTGGCTTGCGCCACCAGCTCCACCTGCCCCGCTTCGGCCAGCGACACTTCGCATTGCATGCGGCCCTGCGCATCGGTATGGCCCTCGCACACGCTGCCCAGATCCTTGCTCTGGCTGCGATTGTCGTAGCGATAGAAACCGCCCACCACGCGCTTGCGCACCGAGGTGGTGGTGCGCAACTGGGCGCGCACGGCGATCGGCACATTGGCCTGCGGCCGGCCCTGCGGATCGAGCGCCAGCCCGTGCACCACGAGCTTCTGCTTGACCGACACCCAGCTCTCGGTACGGATGCCGGCGACCACGCCCGCCGGCCACAGCGGCACGGTCTGGCGCAGCGTCTGGATCTCGCCGTTGGGGTCCGCAAAGCCGGACTCCACCACCAGGTCCTTGGGCGCATCCAGCCTCGGCATGTTCTTGAGCGTCAGCGTGCCGCCGCCGTTCTTGTCCAGCTTGAGCGGCAGCTTGTCCGCAACCAGCTTCTGCGCCTCGTCGCGGGCGGGGGCGCCCTCCTCGCTCTCGTCCTCGTCGCCGCTGCTATCCTTGCCGGGCGCGCGCGGCGGCGTGAAGGAATAGCCGTCGTAATCCGCGAAGCGCACGAACTTGTCGCGCAGCAGCGCCGACACCTGCACCGGCAGGCCTGCCGCGCCGCCACCCGACACGTAATGCACTTCGAGATTGAGCGGCACCTCGCCCGGGGCCACCAGCGCGCCACCGCTGCCGGCCTTCAGCGTACCCGCCAGCACCGGCAGGCGAAAAGCCTCGACGCGGAAACTGCCGCTATCGAACACGCGCTCCTTCGCATCGCTGAGCGACACCGAGTAGACGCCAAGCCTGGCCGCTGGCGGAATCGCGAAACTGCTCTCCGCGCTGCGCCCTCCGGTGGCGGTGGTGCGCCACTGCACCGGTTGCTCGTAGGTCTGGCCGCTGCCTTCGTGGCGGATGACCAGCTTCTCCGGCAAGGGCTCGCCGGCCGCCGGCAGCGCGAAGCCGTGCGCGGACTCGGTGCGGATCAGGTGTTTCATCGACACCGTCTCGCCGACACGCAGCAGGCTGCGGTCGAAGATGGTGTGCACGCGCACGTCGGGCACCGCGCTGGTGTCGGTGGGCGCATTGAAGCGCCAGCTCTCGATGCCCTGGTTCCAGCCGGACATGACGAAGGCCATGTCGGCCTGGCCGCGCGCCTGCGGATGGTCGGCCGCGATGCGCGCGGAAACGAAATAGCCGGACAGGCCGTTGTCGTCGCAATTGCGCTCGCGCGCATCGTCCAGGCCGCCGAAACTGGCCAGCCCGGCGGCGTCGGTGCGTCCCGAGGCCAGCAGCTTGCCGCTGCAATCGCGCAGCGCCACCGCGGCATTGGCCACCGGCTTGCCATCGTCGAGCGTGGTGACCCAGGCCAGCGCGCTCAGCTTGCCGGGCCCGCGCCCGAGCTTGAAATGCACGCCGAGATTGGTCACCAGCGCGGCGGTGCGCACATACATGGGCGCGGCCTTGCCGAGCAGCGCCGCGCCGAGCATCGGCGAAGCGATCTCCACCACATGGAAGCCCGCTTCGGGCAAGGGAATGCCCACCACCTCGAAGGGGCGCGGCGCCTTGCCGTCCGGCTCCGACAGTTGCGGGACGGCGAGCTTGCGCACGCCAGCCACGCCATCCAGCAGGGAAACCGTGCGGGTCTCGATGGCGGGCGCGTTGCGCGGGTTGCTGACCGCCGATGGCGAGCGGCCCGCAAGAATGGCATCGAGTTCGCCCCGGGTCCAGCTGTTCTCATGCAGGCGCCGCACCAGTCCGTACCAGCGCAGCACCGCGCCATCGTCGTCCACCTTGAGCCGGCGTACCGTACCGGCCTGCGCCCGCACGCCTTGCGCGGGCAGGTCGGCCTCGACATTGCGCAGCGTCACCGGCAGCAGCGCGGGATAGTCGGCCGGCGACTTGCCCTTGGGCAGTTCGCCAAAGCGCTCGAGCACGCCGAACGGCGCAGCGGAGAATTTGGCCAGCGGCGGCATCGCCGCGGTACTGAGCTTGAGCGGAAACAGGTCGGCATTGGACAAGGCGCGGCCGCTGTCGTCCTTCAGCCCCGCGGGCACCGACAGCGTGAATTCGGTCTTCTCCTCGAACGGCGGTGCGAAAGTGACACTGCTGACCGGCGCATCGCGCCCGGCGCCAGGCTCGAACCGCGGCGCACGCGGCCCCTTTGGGGTGTTGAGCAGGATATGCTCGGCATCCCTGCGCGAGATCGGTGCCGAGAACGACAGCGAGAGCGGACGCAACGGCGTGCAGGGCGACTGCGCACGCTCGCGCTCGCAGGTGAAGCTGGCGGTGAAAGGCTCGCGCACGGTGTAGTCGAAGCGCCGTTCGTCGCGCGTGGCCACGCCGGAGGGGGTGGCGATGCCGCTGCCCAGCACCAGCTGCATGCGCGCGCCGGAAGGCAGGCGCTGCTGGCAGGCCAGCAGGTGCACGGTGTCGGCCTCGCCGGCCTTGAGCTTCCAGTGCAGCGCGCCCAGCACGGCGTCGCGTTCCTTGCCGCCCAGCAGGCGCACCGGGATGCGCTCGCCCAGGCCCTGCGCCTGGCACCACGCCGCGGCGCGCACGGAGTCGGCGCTGGCCGGGCCATTGAAGCGCAGCGCGAAGACCTGGTCTTCCTCGATCTCGCCACCGCCGGGACGCGCCGAGACCACCGTGGGGCCACCGGTCTCGAAGCGGTATTCCGGCTTGCCGGCATAGGCTTTGCCCGCCTCGCTCTTCAGGCCGGCGACGATGCGCACCGCGCATTTGACGCCGGGCGGCAGGTCACGCGCAAAATCGAACGCCCAGTTCTTCGCATCGATCCAGCGCGCCTGGCCATCGATCGCCGTGCCGCTGCAGGACACCGTGGCGGGCGGACTCGCCTGCAGATCGCCAAGCGGCACCATCGCCTCGTCGAACCGGATCGCCACCTGCCGCACGCGCGAGACCTCGCCCTCCGGCGAGAGGCGGACGATCTGCGCCGCCCGGGCCAGGCCCGGCAGCGCCATCGCCGCTGTCACCACCGCAGCAAGCAACGCCGGCAGACAGGCCGCTGCGGCCCACCGGCGCCCACGGCTTTCCCCATTCCCACGATTGCTGCTAGCACTACCTTTCGCACGCTGGTCAATCCGAGCGACGATCTGCGTCATCCTGCTCCCTCCGGTCTGTGGCATCCGGCGAGGGTGACATGGGCGCATGTCAAGCGCAAGCCCGCCCACCGGGCAGACGCGTGCCCGCTATCGCAAATGCGACAGCGGCAGGGGTCCGTCGCGCTTGAGCGCGGTCAGCACGATATTGGAACGCACGCTCTCCACGCCCGGCACGCGCATCAGCTTCTTCATGGTGAATTCAGCCAGCGTGGGCAGGTCGGCCACCATGATGCGCAGCAGGTAGTCGGCCTCGCCCGCCACCGAATAGCATTCCTGCACTTCCTCCAGCAACAGGATATCTTCGCGGAAGCGTTCCACGATGGTGTCGCCATGGTGGGCCAGCTTGACGCTGGTGAAGACCAGCACGCCGAGCCCGAGCGCCGGCGGCGACAGCACCACGCGATAGCCGGTGATGACGCCGTCGGCTTCCAGCCGCGCCAGCCGCCGGCCGATCTGGCTGGGAGACAGATGGATGCGCTCGGCCAGTTGCTGGTGGGTGGAGCGGCCGTCGGTCTGCAAGGCCGCCAGCAGCGCGAGGTCGAATGGGTCGAGATTGAGCATGGTCGGGTCGCCTTGGATCTGTGCTTGTCCTGTTCTTGTCATGCATGGGCGGCCGCCGTTTGCCACCGGCAGCGCACCCTCGCGTGTTTTCCGCAAACAATATCAAATTTCTGCGCGTTATGCGCATTGCATGACGAATGCAAGCCGTTTTTGCGGGCCATCTGCGTCACCTCCTAGCTAAACTGTGCGGTAAATCTGCAGGAGATAAAGCATGGACGCAACGGCTACCGCCCCCCGTCAGGCAGGCAACGCCCAGGCAAGCTTTGCCGGCACGCTGACCGACAAGCTCAAGGAACAATTCGACGCCGGACTCTTGTCCGGCCAGGATCTGCGCGCCGATTTCACCATCGAGCAGCCGCTGGAACGCTATACCGAGACCGACCACGCAGTGTGGCGCAAGCTGTACGAGCGCCAGGCCTCGATGCTGCGCGGCCGCGTCTGCAACGAATTCCTGCAGGGCCTGTCCACGCTCGGGATGGACAAGGAGCGCGTGCCCAGCTTCGCCCAGCTCAACGAAACCCTGATGCGCGCCACCGGCTGGCAGGTGGTGGCGGTGCCCGGCCTGGTGCCGGACGCGGTGTTCTTCGAGCACCTGGCCAACCGGCGCTTTCCCGCCAGCTGGTGGATGCGCAAGCCCGAGCAGCTCGACTACCTGCAGGAGCCGGACTGCTTCCACGACGTATTCGGCCACGTGCCCCTGCTGATCAACCCGGTCTTTGCCAACTATATGGAAGCCTACGGCAAAGGCGGGCTCAAGGCTGCCTCGCTGGGCGCGCTCGACATGCTGGCGCGGCTGTACTGGTACACCGTGGAGTTCGGCCTGATCCGCACGCCGGAAGGCCTGCGCATCTACGGCGCGGGCATCCTGTCGAGCCAGGGCGAATCGGTCTACAGCCTGGATTCGGCCAGCCCCAACCGCATCGGCTTCGATGTGCGGCGCATCATGCGCACGCGCTACCGCATCGACACCTTCCAGAAAACCTACTTCGTGATCGACAGCTTCGACCAGCTGTTCGACGCCACCCGCCCCGATTTCGCGCCGCTCTATGACGAACTGCGCGCACAGCCCACGCTGGGCGCGGGCGACGTGGCCGCCGCCGACCTGGTGCTCAATCGCGGCAACCGCGAAGGCTGGGCCGACAGCGACGACGTCTGATCCCGAACCCGGGCCCCGTCCCGGCCGCCTCGCGCGCCACCGGCGGGCGGGCGCCGGCGCGCAAGCTTTGTGAAACAATGGCGGCATGCCCGCTCCGGCCCCCGCGGCGCCCTGGCCGCACCGGCGCCGAAGGCTGGACGGGCGGGCCGGCCTCCCTCCTTGTCTCTTACCATTTCAACCATCGAGCCCATCATGTCCCCTGCGCCCCTCGTCCCCCTTTCCGCTGAAGAACGTGCGCCGCTGCTGGCGGCCCTGCCCGGCTGGGAAGCCGTCGCAGACCGCGACGCCATCCACAAGCGCTTCACCTTCGCCGACTTCAACGCCGCCTTCGCCTTCATGGCGCGCGTGGCGCTTGCCGCGGAAAAAGCCGATCACCACCCCGAGTGGTTCAACGTCTACAACCGGGTCGACATCACCCTGTCCACCCATGACGCCAACGGCCTGACCCGGCGCGATATCGACCTGGCCGGCTTTATCGAGCGCGCAGCCGCTTCGCTGGCCAAGGCCTGAGTGCACCATCGGGCGCACGGCAGGCGCCCTGCCTACGAGTTGTATGCAACTGAAGGCAAGGCGAAAGCACGGAGGGAGTCCTGGGCTGTACAATCAGTGGCTGACCGTTTGTCACTTTCCTGTTCCCTTTCCAGCTTTCCTCCCTGCTCCCATGCGTATCCTTCTGATCGAGGACGACCGCCAGATTGCCAGTGGCGTCGAAGCCGGCTTATCCCAGGCCGGCCATCAGGTGCGCGTGGTGCACGACGGCGTCTACGCCACCGAGCACCTGCTGCGCGAACAGCATGACCTGGTGATCCTCGACCTGGGCCTGCCCGGCATCGACGGCATGACTCTGCTGGCGCGCTACCGCGCCCGCAACCGCACCACGCCGGTCATCATCCTCACCGCGCGCGACGAGCTCGAAGACAAGCTCTCCGGCCTGAACGCCGGCGCCGACGATTACCTGGTCAAGCCCTTCGCCCTGCCCGAGCTGGAAGCGCGGGTGCGCGTCCTGCTGCGGCGCAGCCAGCACGGCGAGGCCGCGCCCGAGCGCGATGTGCGCCTGGGCCGGCTGCGCCTGTCGGGCAACGATCGCCGCATGTTTATCGACGGCAAGCCGCTGGAACTCTCGCCGCGCGAATTCGCCGTGCTGGAGCTGCTGCTGCAGCGCCAGGGCCGCGTGGTCAGCAAGGCGCAGCTGCAGGACCACCTCGCCACCTTCGCGCATCCCGCCGGCGAAGGCGGCGACACGGTCGGCGACACCGCCATCGAGGTCTATGTGCACCGCGTGCGCAAGAAGCTGGAAGAAAGCGACGTGGAGATCGTCACCGTGCGCGGCTTCGGTTACCTGCTGCAGATCCGCGCCGGCACCTGACCCCGCGCATCCGGCAAGCCCGCCATGTGGCTGCGTTCACGTCCTCCCCAACCCCGCAAGGCTCTGACCGGCGCAGCCGGCGGCGCGCCCGCCACGGCCGCTGCCGCGGCGCAGACCGCCGCGCAACCGCCGCGCGCCGCTTCCACGCAAAGCCTGCGCGTGCATCTGCTGCGTGCGCTCGCCACGCCGCTGTTCGCGCTGGTGCTGACCAGCGGCTCGCTGTCCTACTGGCTAGCCGCCCACTACACCACCCAGGTATTCGACCGCGCCCTGTACGGCGTGGCCAACAATATCGCCCAGCAGATCCGCATCGCCGGCCCGCGGCTCGAGCAGGACATCCCGATGATCGCCCAGACGCTGGTCGAGGCCGAAGGCACCGACCGCATCTACTGGCGCATCCATGGCCCGGACGGACTGATCGGCGGCATGGATACGTGGCTGGGCTACGGCACCGGGCAGACCTCGCTGCATGACGCGCGGTTGTTCTACGCCTGGTTCAGCGGACGCCAGGTGCGCGCGGTGCGCCTGCCGGTCAACCTGCCCAGCCCGGCTTCGGACGAACTGGCCACCAGCGAGGCCGGGCGCACCCCGCGCGGGCCCATCGTGATCGAGGTGGCCGAGCTGCTGGACCGGCGCGAGACCGCCGCCAACGAGATCCTGCTGTCGGTATCGGTGCCGCTGATCCTGCTGCTGGTGGTCGGCAGCCTGATTCTGTCGCACGTGCTCAAGGAGGAGCTGGTGCCGCTGCAGATCCTGACCGACAAGCTCAACCGCCAGACCGCGCGCTCGCTGGCACCGCTCGACGAAACGCAGGTGCCGGCCGAAGTGGAGCCGCTGATCCGCGCGCTCAATGCGCTGCTGGCCAGGCTGCGCGACGCGCTCGACGCGCAGCGCAAGTTCATTGCCGACGCCGCGCACCAGTTGCGCACGCCCCTCACCGCGGTCAAGCTGCACGCCGACCGTGCTGTGCTGTCCGACGATCCCGCGGTGACAGACCACGCGCTGCGCGAGCTGCAATCGGCGGCCGACCGCGCTGTGCGACTGTCCAACCAGCTGCTGTCGCTGGCGCGCGCCGAGCCGGGACTATCGCTGGAGCGGCTCGGGCCCATCGAGCATTTCGACCTGGCCACGCTGGCCTTCGAGACCGGCGCCGAGTGGGTGCCCCAGGCGCTGGCGCGCCAGATCGACCTGGGCTTCGAGACCCTGCCCGGCCCCACCTTCACCGGGGCCGCGCCGTCGGTGATACGCGGCAACCGCCTGTTGCTGCGCGAGGCGCTCAGCAACCTGATCGACAATGCGGTGAAATATGTGCCGGCCGGCGGGCACATCACGGTGCGTGCCGGCGGCGAGGCGCTCGGCCACCGCGGCATGGCGGTGGTGATGGTGGAAGATAACGGGCCGGGTATCCCCGTTGCGCGTCGCGAAGAAGTCTTCAAGCGCTTCTTCCGTGGCGACCAGGCACCGGGCCCCAATGCGCAGACGCCTGCCGGCGCGGGCCTTGGTCTGGCCATCGTGCACGAAATCATCGGCCTGCATCACGGCACCATCCGTATCGAGGATGTGCCGCCCTCCGGGCCGGAGGGCGAGACACGCGGGATGCGGTTCGTGATCCGCATCCCGTGCGAGGCGGCAGGCACCGCCTGAAGCCAGGCGGGGACCCTGGATCCGCGCTACCCCGCGAGGTCTTACCTGCCCTTCTTTTCCTTCGGCGCCAGCATGGTCCCGCGGCAATGCGGGCTGCCGCAGCGGCACTCGAATTCCTTCTTGAGCTTCTTGGTGTAGCGCGCGTCGATCACCAGCCCGTAGTCGTAGAACAGTTCCTCGCCGCCGGCGATATCGCGCAGCGCGTGGATGAACACGCGCCCCTTCTTCTCGCGCGCCTCGCAATTGGGGTCGCAGGCATGGTTGATCCAGCGCGCGCGGTTGCCGCCGAACTTGGCGTCGATCACGTCGCCGTCTTCCAGGCTGAAATAGAAGGTATGGTTGGGATCGGCGGGATCGTGCGGATGGCGCTTGAGCGCCTCTTTCCACGAAATATGCTCGCCCTTGTATTCGATGATGCGCTCGCCTTCGGCAATCGGGGCGATGGCATAGACGCCTTTGCCGTGCACGCCCGAACGGCGCACCTCGACACGGTCGGAAGCGGTCTTGCGCTTGCCGTCCTTCTTGCCCTTGGCGCGCTTCTCCGGCTCCGCCTTCTCCGCCATTCCGGCGTTCCCGCTCCCAGCGCCAGTGACGTCCTTCACATTCTTCGCTTCCCCGCTGTCCTGCTTCGCTTCCTCTCGCTTCACCTGTTCCGCCATATGCCACCCCGTATTGATCCGCTGGCCCGCCACCCCGCGTGGCTGCGCGCTGGCGATGATACCTGCCCACTTTGCCGCCGGCATCCCCTTGCCTGGCAAATTTCCGTATACGCGCAGCGCCCGGGTAGTTCACGCGCCGTCGCCAGACACGTATACGGGCGCACGTATACGACGCCAGGAAAGCGCCGTGCCTGCCGCGTATACCGCCGCCGGACCCGCGCCCGATGTGGATAACCCAGCCCGCTTCTGTGGATAAGGACACGCGATTCATGTGGGCTGCCTGGGGTTGGCATGGGGACGCATCAGGCATAACTCGGAGGGTTGTTTCCGGCACCGTCGCCGACAAGGGCTAGTCATCCACGGCGGCCAACACCGGGTCCCACCACTTACACGCTCTGCAACACGTTGATTTATAAGGAATTAATCCAGTTATCCACAGAAAAGCACGCCGTTTACCTACTACTACTATCTGTATACATGAAAGAAAGAAGTAAACCGAAGGACTGCGTCCTGCTATCGGCAAGTCATCCCGGGGAAAGAAAATAAACGGCCGTAAACCTGCCGCCAGGCAAGATTTTTTTACTCCTGGGATTTGTCGGCTGTTCGCAAGCAAGCGAACGCGCCAATGCGCCGGCAAGAATCCAGGGTTTCGACGTATACGCACCACGGCTTGGCGGTGCCTGCGGTATACGTCCCGCCCGTATACGCCACTGCAAGGATCCATGTTTGCCTCTGCGCACCGCTCGGCGTATACGCCGCAAACAAGGCATGCATCCCGCGAATACCCGGCAAACAGATCCGCGCCGGGCATCGCGGCCAATGCACAATAGTTCATGTGACGTTTAAAGGCGCTCAACGGGTCGTGGCTGCGCTACGCCGCGTATACGCCGCTGCAAGGGCGGAAAGGCAAACGCGGCGCGCATAGCGGCTGACAACACGCAGGCAAGGCATGTAGACCAAAAGGGACGGATTCCGGTGGTCATGGAAGACTTGGGGCGCAGCGGCACGTTGTCTGCCCCCGGTCCTGCCGCTCGGCCGGCAATACCTCTGAGAACGGCCAGGAAGCCCCTGGAGCCGTTTTTCATGGCGGGATGTCCCATGGCACACCCCGAGCCGTTCGATCGCCAGAGGGGCATCCAGGCGCCCGCAGAGGTGTCCGATGGCTCTCAGAATCCCGGCAAAGCCCCAGCCGGCGCGGGCTGGCGGGCGGGCGCTGTAACAATCTGTTCCAAGCCAGCGCGGCCCGACACGGTATGATGTGGCCCGCGGCGCCTTTGCCGACGCCGGTGCCCAGCGTGCCGGCCCAGCCAGGCGTCCTTGTTTTATCAACTCGACACGGAGTGAAGCATGACGAAAACCGAACTGATCGACGCCATCGCGGCCGGCGTGGACGGCCTGACCAAGGCTAAGGCAGAACAAGCGCTGAACGTGACGCTGGGCGCCATCATGGACGCCGTGGCCAAGGGCGACACCCTGAGCCTGATCGGCTTTGGCACGTTCAGCCAGGGCGAGCGCGGCGAGCGCATGGCGCGCAACCCGCGTACCGGCGAAGAAATCAAGGTCGAAGCCGCCAAGACCGTCAAGTTCAAGGCTGGCCAGAAGTTCAAGGACGCAGTGAACCAGTAAGTCTCGCGGGCGGCCCCGCGCCAGCCCCGCCGGATCAACCCCGCCGTGCCGCCGCCAGTCGCCAGATGGCGCAGGTGAGCGCCAGGCGGGGGGCGTTATCCACAATGCCGGCCCCCCGGTTATCCTGTCCCCCCGCGGTATATGCAGTACCCCCCGCAAGCCCGGTAAGATAGTGCCCTATCGGCGCCTTCCCTCAGTAAATACAAGGGTCCAGGGCGTCCTGCCCAGTGGGTCTCTCATGCATCCTCGATCGCCGTCAGGCAGATTTCCACAGCTTTATTCACAACGTTTCCCACAAAATTTTCCACAGGCGCGCCTGCTTGGCCTGAGCCTGCTGACGGCCCTCGCGCTGCTCTCGGGCTGCACCACGCCATCGCCGCCGGCACGGCCGCAGGCCACCCCCTTGCCCGACAGCGAACGGCCGGTAACGACACCCGGCGCCACGCCGCGCCAGCGCATTGTCGAGATCGCCTGGCAGGAGTGGCAGCGCTGGGGTGGCCAGACCGTGCGCCTGGGCCGTGACGACACCGCCTGCGTGACCGACAGCCCCCTGCCGCCGCCGGTCCTGCCGGGCATGCCCGTGGCGGATACCGAGGCCGCCGGCAACATCGAGCCCGCCGATTCGACCGACCGCGCAGCCGACAGCCAGGACGACACCGGCAGCGAGACCAATTGCCTGCGGTTCCCGGATGGCACCGGCATGGAGGCCACCCCGCAAGGCTGCAAGCTGGCCCAGCGCTACTGGGGCATCGTCGGCAAGCCGGTCAGCTGCCGCCAGATCACCCAGGGCAACTGGGCCTGGTCCGCGGTCTTCATTTCCTGGGTGATGCGCAAGGCTGGCCTGGACGACCGCCAGTTCCTGACCGGCGATTCGCACTCCATGTACGTGGTGGACGCGCGCGACGGCATCCTGCCGGCGCCGGCCTTCCGTATCGAACCGGTGCCCGCCATGCCGCGCCCGGGCGATGTCATCTGCGCCGCGCGCGGGCGCGACAAGTACCTCGTCAGCCCGGACGAGATCGGTTTCGGGACCACACCCATGCATTGCGACATCGTGGTCGAGGTGGATCCCGCGGCGCGCCTGGTGAAGGCCATTGGCGGCAATGTCCAGCAATCGGTCTCGATGGAGCTGATCGAACTGGGAGACTCCGGCATGATCGACGGCGTAACCAACTCGCATATGCCGTGGCTGCTGATCATGCGCAACACCTTGCCTTAGCGGCATTGCGGAACCAGCGGCCCCGGCGATAACCCCGGCTTGACCCGTCCCGTAAAATCATTAACATGGTAATAAATCGGGCCGCCACCGCGGCTAGCGGTTCCCGCGCGGCCCGATCCCACCCGAACAGCACCGCAAACGCGCGCGCACCGGCGCCGCGCCAAACGCAGAGGAGACCTGCATGGCTGTCGCAAACTGTCACCCGGCGGAATGGGAGGCGCGCGTCAAGCTAGCCGCCTGCTACCGCATCTTCGACCGGCTGGGCTGGACCGAGCTGATCTACAACCACATCACGCTGCGCCTGCCGCCCGAGGCTGGCGGCGGCTCGCCGCATTTCCTGATCAATCCCTTCGGCCTGCGCTATGCGGAGGTCACCGCTTCCAACCTGGTGAAGATCGACCTGGCCGGCGAGGTGGTCGGCGAGAGCCGCTGGCCCGTCAATCCGGCCGGCTTCGTGGTGCATGCGGCCATCCACGCCGGTATCCCGGGCGCGCATTGCGTGATGCATACCCACACCACGGCCGGCATGGCGGTGGCCTGCTCGGCGCAGGGTTTGTCGATGAGCAACTTCTATGCGGCCCAGCTATTCGACAAAGTGGCCTACCATCCTTTCGAAGGCATCACCGTGCACGGCGACGAAGGGCCCCGCCTGGTGCGCAATATCGGCGACAAGCCCGCCGTGATCCTGCGCAACCACGGTCTGCTGGCCTGGGGCGACAGCATCGCCCGCACCTTTTCCACGCTCTGGCTGCTCAACCGCGCCTGCGAGATCCAGCTGGCCACGCTGTCCATGGGTGCCGCGCTGCCGGTGCCCGAGGAGATCCAGCGCAAGTGCACGCGCGACTCGCTGCAGTTCAATCCCAAGTTCGGCGCGGGCGAGGACGTGTTCGCGGCACTGACCCGGGAAATCGACGGAATCGATGTTTCGTATCGGGATTAATCATGCTTGATTCTTCGCGTAAATATATTTGGGTTCCCCCGCAACCTCAGGCAAGGCAGCCATGACTTCTCTTTGCATCGTCGGCGCAGGCGCCGTCGGCGGCTTTATCGGCGCGAGGCTGGCCCGTTCCGGCCAGGCGCCCAACGTGCTCGCGCGCGGCCAGACCCTGTCCACCCTGCGCGAGCAGGGCCTGACACTGATAGAGGGCGGGCGCACCGAGACCTTCCGGGTCCGCGCGGAAAGCGATCCCGCGGCCCTGGGCGTGCAGGATGTGGTGATCCTGGCGGTCAAGGCGCCGGCATTGCCGCCGCTGGCGCAAACCATCGGGCCGCTGATCGGCCCCGAAACGGTGGTGGTGACCGCGATGAACGGCGTGCCATGGTGGTTTTTCGAGCGGCCGGGCCCGCACGCGGGGCTATCGCTGCAGACCGTGGATCCGGAGGGCGCTATCGCGCTGGCCATCCCGGCCGGGCAGGTCATCGGCTGCGTGGTGCACCTGACCGCCTCCACGCCCGCACCGGCCACGGTGCGGCACGGGTTTGGCGCGCGCCTGATCCTGGGCGCGGCGGGCGGTGCGGCGGGCAAGGCGGCCGGCAAAGTGGAGGCGGTGGCCAGCCTGCTGGAGAGCGGTGGCCTGGAAGTCGAGCGCAGCGCCGCGATCCAGCAGGAAATCTGGTTCAAGCTGTGGGGCAATATGACGATGAACCCGGTCTCGGTACTGACCGGCGCCACCTGCGACCGCATCCTTGACGATCCCCTGGTCAACCGCTTCTGCCTGGCGGTGATGGCGGAAGCCGGCCATATCGGCGCCGCCATCGGCTGCCCGATCGCCCAAAGCGGTGAAGAGCGCAGCCAGGTGACGCGCAAGCTGGGGGCCTTCAAGACTTCGATGCTGCAGGATGCGGAGGCCGGGCGCCCGCTGGAGATCGACGCGCTGGTGGCGTCGGTGCGGGAAATTGGCCAGCATGTCGGTATCGCCACGCCGAATATCGACGCGCTGCTTGGCCTGGTAAGGCTGCATGCGCAGGTACGTGGGCTTTACTGAGGTGGTAGGGACGGGCTGAAGGCGGTATCCGGGGGTGCCTGGTTTTATTCTTGCTATCGATCAAGATCGTTTTGAGCTTGCTTGATGGATAGATGGAATGAATTAAAGATGGGTGATCTCATCAACCGACATGACCAGGTCCGCAGAGCACATGCTATGCAAACCGCTATAAATATTTGCCAGATAAATTTTACTTGATATTTATAGGTAAATTAATTCATCTGATTGATGATGTGCAGCTGACGGATCTGGGTCTGCGCAGGTGGTCTCCCCTCTCCCACTTGTGGGAGAGGGAGTGACAGCCTTGTTCAGTGCCCAGGTTGCTCTTCCGCTTCCTAACGCTGCAGCACCGCCCCGGCCCGCCGGCGCCCGGCCCAGATGCCTTCCATCGCGTAGATGGCCAGCGATAGCCAGATCAACGCGAAGCCTGCCTGCTTGCTGGCCGGAAACGGTTCGTTCCATAGCCACACGCCCAGCAGTAGCTGCAGCGTCGGGCCGGTGTATTGCAGCAGCCCGAGCAAGGAAAGCGGCAGGCGGCGCGCACCCGCGGCGAACAGCAGCAAGGGCACAGCGGTGACCGGGCCGGCCAGCAAGGCCAGCACCTGCACGCCGCCGCTGGCGCGGCTGAAGTCGGCCTGGCCGGTCGCGAACAGGTAAACCAGGGCGCTCGCCGCCAGCGGGAACAGCAGCATGGTCTCGAGCGACAGGCCTTCAAGCGCGCCCAGCGTCGCGGTCTTGCGCAGCAGCCCATAGCCGCCGAAGGTGCCGGCCAGCGCCAGCGCGATCCACGGCAGCTGGCCGGCAGCCACGGTCAGCCAGATCACCCCCGCCGCCGCCAGGGCGATCGAGGCCCACTGGCCGGGGCGCAGCCGCTCGTGCAGGAAGAGCACGCCCAGCAGCACATTGAACAGCGGATTGATGAAATATCCCAGGCTCGCATCCACCACCCGTCCGTTCGAGACCGACCAGATGTAGAGGAACCAGTTGCCGCTCAGCAGCAGCGCGCTGGCGGCAAAGCCCGCCAGCAGGCGCGGGTTGGACCCGACCCCGCGCAGCCAGCCCCAGTGCCGCCGCCAGGTGAGCACCAGGCCCAGGAACACCAGCGACCACACCATCCGGTGCAGCAGGATCTCCATCGGCGCGATGCCGTGCAGGGATTTGATATAGAGCGGCAGCAAGCCCCAGATGATGTAAGCGAGCAGCGCGTAGATGATGCCGGTTTGCATATGAAGTCCCAAGGAATCGGGCGATTCTACCGGCGTAAAAAAGCCCGTGCTGGGCACGGGCTTGCGGCCGCGGTACGCCGCCTCGGGATCGGCGGCGCCGCGGACCCGGCGCGAACGGGGCAAAGCGGTAACGGCCCGCCTGCCCCGGCGCCGCGCTTACAGCTTGCGCGCGAAGCTGAACTGCGAGAACGCCTGCTCGGCCACGTTGAACCACGCGGCCTCGTTGTTGCGGAACACGCGCCAGTCGTCGTAGATTTTCTTGAACGACGGATTCTTGGCGGTTTCCTCGGCGTAGGCGTCCTGGGTGGCCTTGAAGCAGGCTTCCATGATCTCCTTGGAGAACGGACGCAGCTTCACGCCGTTTTCCAGCAGGCGGGCCAGCGCTTGCGGATTCACCGCATCGTACTTGGCCATCATGGTGGTGTGGACTTCGATGGTCGCCGTTTCCAGTGCGCGTTTGTACAGCGCTGGCAGCTTTTCGTACTCGGTGGCCGACGAGTAGAAGGACAGCTGCGCGCTGCCTTCCCACCAGCCCGGGTAATAGTAGTACGGGGCAACCTTGTAGAAGCCGAGCTTCTCGTCATCGTAGGGGCCAACCCATTCCGCCGCGTCGATGGTGCCTTTCTCCAGCGCGGGGTAGATGTCGCCGCCGGCGATCTGCTGGGGCACCACGCCCAGGCGCGCCAGCACCACGCCGGCAAAACCGGCGATACGGTACTTCAGGCCCTGCAGGTCGGCGACCGTCTTGATTTCCTTGCGGAACCAGCCGCCCATCTGCGCATTGGTGTTGCCGCCCAGGAAATTGACGACGTTGTATTCCTTGAAGAACTCGCGCATCAGCTTCATGCCGTTGCCCTGCAACATCCAGGCGTTCTGCTGGCGCGCGGTCAGGCCGAAGGGGATGGTGGTGTCGAAGCACAGCGTCGGGTTCTTGCCGAAGTAGTAGTAGCCGGCGGTATGGCCGATCTGCACGGTGTTGTTCTGCACCGCGTCCAGCACCTGCAGTCCCGGCACGATTTCGCCGGCGGCGAAGACCTTGATGTTGAACTTGCCGTCGGTCAGTTCCTTGACCCGGGCCGACAGCAGTTCGGCACCGCCGTAGATGGTGTCGAGCGACTTCGGGAAGCTGGAAGCCAGGCGCCATTCCACGGCCGGGTTGCTGCCGATCACGGCCGGTGCGCTGGCACCGGCGGCGGCGGGCGCCGCGGCCTTTTCTTCCTTGCCGCACGCAGCCAGCGCCCCGGTGGCGGCCACGGCCGATGCCTTCAACAGAAAGGAACGACGTTCCATACCTTCTCCTCGTTATCGATTTTTAGCGCGGCATCAGGATCAGGCGCGCTCACGTCATGCGTGGGCATCCGGTTCCGTGCCGTGACGCGCAGGAAGCCGGGGTACGGCGGCCGCGCAACAATGAGCCTGTTACGAAGGCATGCCATACGGCGTGTCATACAGCGCGGCGTATGCTGGCATGCTTTCATAACAGGCTCGGGGGCCGGTCCGTACCCGTCGGACTGGCCAGACGATTATAGCGGTGGCCCTTTCGTCACGGGGGGTCGTGAAAGTCCGGGTTTTCGCTAGGAAAAAGGGGGTTCTCGGGGGTTTTCCCTTCACCTGATTCCTGGCGGCAAGCTCGTCCGAGCAGGCTGCCGGCGAGAGAAGCGCGGCTTTCCATATGGTGAGAAGGACGCACTGTTGCGGATTTTGTAACCCTGCTTGCTGTCCAATCGGGCGACTGTTAAAAAATCACGCCGTACTGGTCCTGTCCTATGTTGTTTGCTGTTTTGCCCGCTGCCGGCCGTCCGCCTGCATTCCATTCCCGGTGCCTGGCCATTGCCGTGCTGGCCGCCTGGGGATGGAATGCGTGCGCGCAGACAGCAGACGCGCAGGACCTTGCCGCATTTGGCATCCAGGCCGCCCCCGCGCCCCAGGCCGCAGCCGATCCGCTGGCGGCCCTGATTGCAAGCGAGCAGTCGGGCAGCGCGGCATCGAGCGGCGCAAGCGGTGATCGCACGGGTGGAACCGTGCCCGCTACCGCTGGAGAGCCTGCCGCCGCGCCCGGCGGCGGCAGTGCCGCGGATACCGCCAGTCCCGTTGCCGCCGCCCCGGCGGGGCCTGGCACCCAGCAAGAAGCAAAGCCAGGCGATGCCGCTGGCTCGACGCTGCCGGCGCCGCCCCCGCCAGCTACCTGGGCAAATGCCGGCTTGAGCGACG
>NZ_JARJLM010000311.1 GCF_029335485.1 Cupriavidus basilensis | reverse complement strand
CCTGCTGGTGGTGGAGCGCATGCCGTTCCTGTCGCTCAGCTACGAGAACCTGCAGCTGCTGATGGTGTTGATGGGCTACTACGCCGACGGCATCGAGCATGCCGCATCCACGCGCGCCATCGCGGCCGGGGTTGCCGGCTGCCCCTACGAGTTCGCGCTGGACTATGCCCGCCTGTCCCGCCTGCGCCGCGACAGCGGCATCGAAAGCACGATCGTGGCGCTGGTGTTCGATCTCGACGAATCGCGCGATGCGCTGTTCGACCAGGTCATCCGCAGCCGCCGCGCGCTCGACGTGGCGTGGCCCCTGACCAGCGCGCACCAGCGCGCGCTGCTCACCCTGATGCCGTTGTCGGGCAACGAGGCGGCTTCGGCCTACCTGGTGCGGATCGAGGACATGCTGCGGGCCCAGTTCGGCACCGATTTCGAAGCCGCGCGCATCGGCGTGCATACCCTCGCGGTGCCTCCCGGCGCGCCGGTCGAGCCGCTGGCCCGGCTGCTGCACCGTTGCCACGTGGATGTACAACCCGCGCCGGTACCGGTGCCCGTGGCGCTAGGCGAGGCCCGCCGTGGGTAAGCTAGGCATCGGCGGCATCGCCGCGCAGCTTGCCGCCCTGGCGCTACTGGCGCGCGCCGGCACCAGCACCGCGCTGCTGCTCACCTTCCTGGGCATGCAGGCGCTGGCCGCGGCGATGATCGCGATGGTGCTGTGGCGCATGTTGCCGCGGCGCTTCCGCGTGCCATTCGCGTGGAGCTACGGCTACCTGTTCGCCTTCAGCTTCCTGGTGCCGGCGGCTGGCGTGATCGTCTGCCTGGGCAGCCTGATGATCGCGCGCCTGTTCCCCGGCAAGCGTCCCACGGCCGGCATCGGCTCGGTCGGGCTGCCGGTGTTCGTCACCCACCTGGTCTCGCGCGTCACCCACGGCGGCGGCGCACGCCTGCGCGCGCAGCTCGGCAATACGCGCGCGCCGTTGCCCGAGCGCATGACCGCGCTGGTGGCCATGCAGTCGATGCCGGCGCGGACCTCCAGCCCGGTGCTGCGCGACCTGCTGGCCGATAGCGCGGACGACGTGCGCCTGCTGGCCTATGGCATGCTGGACGGCGCTGAAAAGCAGCTGACCCAGCAGATCCTGGCCGAACTGCCGCGCCTGGGCGAAGCCCGGGACGACCGCCAGCGCGGCGAGATCCACAAGCGCCTGGCCGACCTGTACTGGGAACTGATCTACCAGAACCTGGTGCAAGGCGATGTCTACCGCTACACCGCGGACCAGGTCGAGCACCATGCCGGCGCCGCGCTGGAAGTGGACGGCGG
This sequence comes from Cupriavidus basilensis, assembly GCF_029335485.1. Taxonomy (GTDB): domain Bacteria; phylum Pseudomonadota; class Gammaproteobacteria; order Burkholderiales; family Burkholderiaceae; genus Cupriavidus; species Cupriavidus basilensis_E. The sequence continues at coordinate 9,763 of NZ_JARJLM010000311.1, read as the reverse complement.
CCAGGCCGGGCTGTGGTATATGCGTGGCCGCCTGGCCCTGACCCGCAATGAGCCCGCGCAAGCGCGCGAATGGCTGGCGCGGGCCGAGGCACTGGGTTTTGCACGCGAGCGCACGCTGCCGCTGATGGCCGAAGCCGCCTATCTCGAGCGCGACTACGCCGCCGTGCGCGCCATCCTGCTGTCGTTCGACAGCCCATCGCCGCTGCCACTGGTACGGCCCCTGCTGCGTTACTGGCAATCATGAGCGATACCCCTTTGCCCCGCGCCGACTCGGCCGACGTGGCCCTGCTGCTGGAGGGCACCTTTCCGTATGTGAGCGGCGGGGTGTCGAGCTGGGTCAACCAGATGATCCGGGCGTTCCCGGAGATCCGCTTCGCCATCGTCTTCATCGGCAGCCGCCGCGAGGACTACGGCGATATGGCCTACGCGCTGCCCGACAACGTCGTGCACCTGGAAACCCATTTTCTCTACGACTTCGCGCCGCCGCCGCTGGTGCACGGCAGCGATGGCGACGCCACCGCCTTCGACGCCTCGGCGCGGCTGCACGAGGTGCTGCGCGAGCCCGGCCGGGAGCAGGAAGCCGGCGCGCTGATCCGCGAACTGTTGCCGGAGCTCGGCGATGACGGCCGCCTGTCGGAGGATGCCTTCCTTTACAGCCGCAATGCCTGGCGGACCATCACCGAGCAATACCGCCAGTACTGCACGGACCCGTCCTTCACCGATTATTTCTGGACCGTGCGCATCATGCACAAGCCCTTGTGGCAGCTCGCGCGCATCGCCGGGCGGCTGCTCCCGGCCAAGGTCTACCACACGGTTTCCACCGGATACGCGGGATTTCTTGGCGCCATGCTGCATTACCGCACGGGGCGTCCCCTGCTGGTGTCCGAGCATGGCATCTATACCAAGGAACGCAAGATCGACCTGTTCCAGAGCCAGTGGATCCGCGACAACCGTAATGTGTTCGAGCGCGACATCTCGCAGATCAGCTATTTCCGCGAACTGTGGGTGCGTTTCTTCGAAACGCTGGGGCGCGTTTGCTACGACGCCGGCGACACCATCGTCGCGCTCTATGAAGGCAACCGCCAGCGCCAGGTCAGCGATGGCGCCGTCGCCGCGCGGACCCGCAATATCCCGAACGGCATCAACCTGCCGCGGCTCGCCGCGCTGCGCGCCCGGCGCGCGCCCGGCGTGCCGCCGGTCCTGTGCCTGATCGGCCGCGTGGTGCCGATCAAGGACATCAAGACCTTTATCCGCGCCATGCTTACCGTGGTGCGGCAGTTCCCCGATGCCGAGGGCTGGATCGCCGGGCCCGAGGACGAGGATCCGGAATACGCGCGGGAATGCCGCAGCCTGGCCGAGAGCCTGGGGCTGGGCGAGAAGGTCAGGTTCCTGGGTTTCCAGCGCATCGACGACCTGCTGCCCAAGGTGGGCGTGCTGGTGCTCAGCTCCATCAGCGAGGCTTTGCCGCTGGTGGTGCTGGAAGGCTTTGCCGCCGGCGTGCCTTGCGTGACCACCGACGTCGGCTCCTGCCGGCAGTTGATCTTCGGCCTGCCCGGCGAAGACGCGGCGCTGGGCGCGGCCGGCGACGTGGTGCGCATTGCCGACCCGGCCGCGCTGGCCGGCAAGGCCATCGGCCTGCTGGGCTCCCCGGATGCATGGCATGCCGCCCAGCAGGCCGGCATCCGGCGCGTGGAGCGGTATTACACGCAGGAGATGATGGTGGGCAGCTACCGCGATCTGTACACGCGCCTGATGGCGCAGCCACGGGCGCAGGCGCCGTCAGGCATGTCCCCCGCCAGCTCCGCCCAGGCCGCGGGCTGCCCGATGAAGGGAGGGCGCTGAGATGGCGGGGATTGGTTTCGAACTGCGCAAGATGCTCCGGCGCGACAGCCTGTCGGGCATGCTCGGCGCGTACGCCTACGCCGGCATCATCAGCTCCGGGCCGTGGATCCTGTCGATCGTCGGCATCCTGCTGATCGGCTTGCTGAGCCTGCCCTTCGTGGTGCCGGGCAGCCTGGTGACACAGTTCCAGGTGTCGGTGACCTACCTGATCGCGGTCAGCCTGATCCTGACCGGACCGATGCAGCTTGCTTTTACCCGCTTCACCTCCGACCGGCTGTTCGAGAAGCGCGACCACCTCGTGCTGTCGAACTACCACGCGGTGGCGCTGCTGGTGACGGTGTTGTCGGGCGCCATCGGCATTGGCTGCGGGATCTTTGCCTTCCAGGCGCAATCGGTGCTGTACCGGCTGCTGATGACCGCGGGCTTCGTGGTGATGAGCAATATCTGGATCGCCGTGATCTTCCTGTCGGGCATGAAACAGTACAAGGCCATCGTCTGGACCTTCCTGCTGGGCTACACGCTGACGGTGGGGGCGGCGCTGGGCTTGCGCGATTTCGGGCTGGAGGGCCTGCTGCTGGGCTTTGTGGCCGGGCAACTGAGCTTGCTGACAGCAATGGTGGTGCTGATCTACCGCAACTACACCAGCCCGCGCTTCATGTCCTTCGAGGTGTTCCAGCGGCGCTATGCCTACCCGAGCCTGATGGCGATCGGCTTGCTGTACAACCTTGGCATCTGGCTCGACAAGTTCATGTTCTGGTACTCGCCGTCAACCGGGCAGCAGGTGATCGGACCGCTGCATGCGTCGATCATCTACGATATCCCGGTGTTCCTGGCCTACCTGGCGATCATCCCCGGCATGGCGGTGTTCCTGGTACGCATCGAGACCGACTTCGTCGAGTATTACGACGCCTTCTACAACGCGGTGCGCGGCGGCAGCTCGCTCGAACATATCGAGGATATGCGCAACACCATGGTCCAGACCATCCGCCTGGGCCTGTACGAGATCGTCAAGGTGCAGGCGATCGCGGCGCTGCTGCTGTTCGTGGTGGGCAAGTGGGTGCTGGCGGCGCTCGGCATCTCGGAGCTTTACCTGCCGCTGCTGTATGTGGATGTGATCGGCGCCAGCCTGCAGGTGGTGTTGCTCGGGGTGCTCAATATCTACTTCTACCTCGACCGCCGGCGCGAGGTGCTGCTGCTCAGCGGGCTGTTCGTGATCCTCAACGTGTTGCTGACGCTGATGACGCTGCAATTGGGGCCCGCCTGGTACGGCTATGGCTTCGCGATTTCGCTGCTGGTCGTGGTGGCGCTGGCGATCTACCTGCTTGACCGCAAGCTGGATCGCCTGGAATATGAGACCTATATGCTGCAGTGAGGGGCGGGCGAGGCCGGCACCGCGCGCTTTTTCCGCCCATGGGCACCGCCGTGGATCCCGCCACCCCGAATCCTGTTCCCTGACACCCCTCTCACGCTGGTCTTGGCGCTGCGACGCCTGATTCTGTACCATTCTCCCTCACGCGCCCGGCTTTGCCCGGGCTATTGCGCCTTGGCCGGGCGGCGGTGCTGGCTGTGCGCGGTGGTAGATTGAGGTGAGTATGAGAATAGCTTCGGTGGAAGATGACAAGAGCCAGTCCGAGCTGATCCAGCAGATCCTGGTGTCGGCTGGCCACGAGTGCGAATGTTTCGTCAACGGCAACAGCTTCCTGCGCGCCTTGCGGGAGCAGGCGTTCGACCTCCTGGTGGTGGACTGGCAGCTACCCGATACCAGCGGCTATGAAATCGTTACCTGGGTGCGCCAGAACTCCGGGCGCAACCCCCCCATCCTCTTCCTGACCAGCCGCGCCATGGAGGAAGACATCGTGGCCGGCCTGGGCGCAGGCGCCGACGACTACATGGTCAAGCCGATCCGCCGCGCCGAGCTGGTGGCACGCGTCTCCGCCTTGCTGCGCCGCACCTACCCGCAGGCGCAGCAGGACAGCGCGGTGATCCGGGTGGGCAATTACCGGGTCGATCCGGACGCGCGCACGGTGGCCGTTGGCGAAAACAAGGCGGAGATGTCGCCGCGCGAGTTCGACCTGGCACTGTTCCTGTTCCGCAACCTGGGCCGCCTGGTGTCGCGCGAAGTGGTGGAGCAGGCCGTATGGGGCCGCGCCATCGGTGCCGGCTCGCGCACCCTCGACACGCACATCTCGCGCTTGCGGATCAAGCTGGCGCTGCGGCCCGAGAACGGCGTGCGGCTCACTTCCGTGTACTCGCACGGCTACCGCTTCGAAGCCACGGCCGATGGCGACAAGCAGGAGCCGCCTGCGCAGGACACTTTGGGCAAGCCGGACCAGCAGGACTAGCAAGGCTTGCAGGACAAGAAAAATAAGCAGGATACGGGGAAGATGGAGTCTATGCAGCGGTTCGACACGGCAGCAAGCAGGAAAAACGGTATCGCCTCGCGCACCCTGGTGTGCCGCATGGCCGGCGCGGTCGGCGCACTGGGTACCTTCGGCGTGGTGGGCATACTCGGGATGGCCGGCGCCGGATGGCCCGGCCATGCCGCCGCGCAGGCGGCCGGTGCCGAGGGGAGCAACTTTATCTACCTGGTGCGTCCCGGCGACACCCTGATCGGCCTGGCCGAGCGTTTCATGGATCGGCCGGGCAGGTGGCGCGAGCTACAGGTGCTGAACAAGGTGGAGGATCCCTACCGCCTGCCGCCCGGCATGCGCCTGCGTATTCCGCTGGCGCACATCCCGGTGATCGACGGCACCGCCCGCGTGGTGTTCGTGACGGGCCAGGCGCGTGCCGATGGCCGCGCGTTGCAGGCCGGCGTGGAACTCGGCGAAGGCGCGCGCATCGAGACCGGCGCTGGCGCCACCGTCACCATGGAGCTGGGCGACGGCTCCCGCGTTACGCTGCCGCCGGCCTCCACCATCGAAGTCAGGCGGCTGCGTGCTTTCTCCCGCACGGGCCTGACCGACGCCGTCATCGGCATTGGCCAGGGCGAGGTGGACTCCCGCGTGGCGCCGCGCGGCACTGGCGTGGGCCGTTTCGAGATCCACACGCCTTCGCTGGTGACGGGGGTGCGCGGCACGCGTTTTCGCGTGGGCACCGAGGACGGCGCCAGCCAGAGCGCGGTGCTGGAGGGCAAGGTACAGGCGCGGTCGCGGCGCGGGCAGCAGGCTGCCGTGCGCGCCGGCTACGGCATCAGCGTCTCCTCGGCGGGCATGCTCGCGCAGCCAGTCACGCTGCTGCCGGCGCCGGTGCTGGCGCCGCTGCCCCGGCCCCTGCTGGGCAGCCACGCCGTGGTCAGCTGGTCGCCGGTGGCGCACGCCGTCGGCTACCGCGTGGTGGTGGCGCGCGACGCGGTCCAGACCGAACTGCTGTCTTCCCAGACCGTGAGTGGTGCCCAGGCCACATTGCAGGACCTGCCGGAGGGCGATCTCTATGTCGGCGTCAGCGCGCTCGACGCCAGGCAACTGGGCGGCGCCGGCACGGTGATGCCCTTCACGGTGAGGCTCAATCCGCCAGCGCCTTTTACGCTCGTCCCCGAGCGCGACGGCACCGCTTATGGCGAGACGGTGACATTTACCTGGGCCGAGGTCGCCAGCGCGGCGCAGTACGAACTGGAGGTCGCGGCCGATGCGGACTTTGGGCAAGGCCTGGTGCAGGCGCGCGACGCGGCGCCGATGGCCAGCCAGGCGCTTGCGCCGGGCCGCTGGTGGTGGCGGGTGCGCTCGCTGGACGCCACCGGCCAACCCGGCCCCTGGGGCGAGCCGGTGGCGTTCGCGGTTGAGCCGTCGCCGCCGCAGCCCCGCCTGGAGGACGATGGCGGCGACACCTTGCGGATCGCCTGGCCGGCCACCGCCGCTGCCGCGGGCACGGTGCAGGCCTACCGGCTGCAGATGGCTTCCGACGACGGTTTCACGCATATCGTGTCCGAAGTGCGCAGCGAGACCAGCGAGGCCAGGCTGCCGCGGCCGGGCAGCGGCATTTATTTCGTGCGGGTGGCGCGCGAGGGCAAGCCGGGTGTTCCGCCGCATTTCTCCGCTCCCCAACGTATCGAGGTGATGCAGTACGTGCGCGATTCGCAAGGTCAGGCCATCGGTGCCGGCGGACGTCTGCTCAATCGTGGCAACTAGCCTTGCGCGCCTGACAGCCCGCCTGCTGGGTGGTTACCAGCGCCGTACGCTGGTCGAGTGGGGCATGCTGAGCGCCGCCGTGCTGGCGCTGGTCACCGCCTGCGCCTTGCTGCAATGGAGCGAGCGCGCCGACAAGGCGGTCTACGACCTGTCGGTGGCGGCCCAGCACCACGCCGCCAGCGACGACATCGTCATCGTCGCCATCGACGACCCCAGTATTTCCGCGATCGGCCGCTGGCCCTGGCGGCGCTGGGTGCTGGCCGACCTGATCGAGCGCATCGCCGCCGATGCGCCACGCGTGATCGGAGTCGACGTGATCCTCTCCGAGCCCGATCAGCTGCATCCCGAGGACGACCGCGCGCTGGCTGCCAGCATGGCCAGCGCCGGCAACGTCGTGCTGCCCGCGCTGGCCGAGGCAGGGCAGGGCGGGCTGCTGGTGCGCTATCCGCTGACCGGACTGGGCAGCGAGGTGGGACATATCAATATCGCGGTGGATCTCGACGGTATTGCCCGCGAGATCTTCCTCCAGGAAGGGCTGCAAGGCCGGCAACTGAAGCATTTCTCCGCCGCGATGGTCGGCTTTGGCGGGCCGGAGCGGCCGGTGTCCACCTACCGGCACGACGATGAGGCGAATAGCCAGGGCGCCGATGGCTGGACGCGCAGATACAGGTTGCGCGTCCCGTTTGCCGGCCCGCCGGGCACGTTCCGCCAGGTCTCGGTGCTCGATGTGCTTGGCGGCAGGCTGCCGCGCGACTTCTTTCGCGGCAAGTCCGTGCTGGTAGGTGCCACGGCGAGCGGGCTGGGCGACGTGTTTCCCACGCCGGTATCGCGCACTGGCCATGGCATGAGCGGTGTGGAAATCATCGCCAACGCCATGCAGACACTGCAGCGCGACAGCGCCATCTTGACCTTGCCGCGGCCTTGGTTCTGGCTCTGCACCTTGCTGCCGGTGCTGCTCGCGAGCCTTGCCTCGCTGATGCTGACGCCGCGCAATGCGCTGCTGGTCACCGTGGTGCTGCTGGCCGGCACGCTGGGCGCCAGCCTGCTGCTGGTGGTGTTCGGACATCTCTGGTTCGCGCCGGCCAGCGCGCTGGTGGGCTGCAGCCTGGTCTATCCGCTGTGGAGCTGGCGGCGGCAGGAAGCCGCGTTGCAGTTCCTCACCGACGAACTGGGGCAGCTCGAGCAGGAGCCTGGCCTGCTTGCGATGCCCGCCGGCGAGCGCGAGTCCGGCCGCAACCTCGATACACGCATGCGTGCCGTCTACCGCATGACCACGCGCTTGCGCGACCTGCGGCAGTTCCTGGCGGACGGGCTGGAAGGCCTGCCCGAGGCCACCGTCATCTGCGATTCGGGCGGGCATGTGCTGCTTGCCAACCGGAGCGGCCTGATGCTCGCGCCGCGCGCGCTCGCGAAGCTTTCCGACATGAGCGCGCCGAGGCCGGATATCCGCGAGCTGATTCGCGAGGTGTTTCCCCAGCCCAAGGCGGGGCTCGAGTACTGGGACCAGTTGCGCAGCGCTTTCACGGATGGCGGCGCCGGCCAGGCACAGCCGGCACAGGCCCCGCCCGGCGTGGAGCTCGACGCCCGCGGGCAGCAGCCCATGCTGCTGCGCGGCGCGCCGCTGCGCAGCGACACCGGCGGCGTGGCGGGCCTGATCGTCAGCGTCATCGATATCACCCAGGTGCGCGTGGCAGAGCGGCGCCGCGAGGAGTCCCTGCGCTTTATTTCGCACGATATGCGTTCCCCCCAGGCCTCCATCCTGGCGCTGATCGATCTGCAGAACGAGCCCGGCCGGGCGCTGCCGGAGGGCGCCTTGCTGGCCCGCATCGCAGAACACGCCAGCCGCACGCTGGAACTGGCCGACGACTTCATCCGGCTGGCCCGCGCCGAGGCGCCGCACCTGAACTTCATCGAGATGGACCTTGCCGGCGTGGTGCTGGACGCCACCGACGAGCTATGGGCGCTAGCCAGCGCGGCGCGCATCGAGCTGAAACTCGAGGTGGAAGAAGAGCCGTCGCAGGTGGTGGCCGAGCCTGTGCTGCTGGTACGCGCGATTGCCAACCTGGTCAGCAATGCCATCAAGTTCAGCCCGCCGCAGACCACCGTGACGGTGCGCCTGTACCGGGTGCCGCAGGGGTTGGCGATCGACGTGACCGACCAGGGGCCGGGCATTGCGCTGGAGGATCAGGGGCGCTTGTTCCAGCCTTTCGCGCGCTTGCGCGACGCCGAGCGCGACGCGCCCGCCGGCAGCGGGCTGGGACTGGTATTCGTCAAGACCGTGGTGGAGCGGCACGGCGGAGAGATCCGGCTGACCAGCGCGGCGGGCGCCGGCGCGACCTTTACCATCATCCTGCCCTGCTGAGGCCGCGCGCGCGGGCCGCGCCGGTGTCAGCGCGACGCTTGCGCGGCCGGGCTGGCCGCGGTGGCGGCAGGCGTGCCGGCGCGGGTATCCATTTGCCGGACCTTGCGGGCCTCGCGCCGCTCATTGCTTTCCTGCAGGGTGACGCACAGCACGGTAATCAAGGCGAACGCCACCATGCACAGCGCAAGGTAGCCTAGCAATTTGTTCCGTTCGGATGCCATATCGATGCCTGCCATGAATAGCGCCGCATTCTATGCGGCTGCCGTGACGGCGACTGTCAACAAATGCAAGGGCTGGCGGCCTGTTGTGCCCGGGCATCGCCGGCCCGGGCAGCGCGCGTGCCGCGCCGCGCATCGACGGTAGCTCCGGCCGGCGATACAATGGTTGCGCACTGCCTGCCTCAAAAGTCCTCCGCGGCCGGTCATGACGAGCCGCCGATGGCATTAACCGCCCCACCAGGCTGCCACGGATGTCCAGCAACATCACGCCCCTCGACACGGGCGCCAGCGCGCGCCCGGTACGCCACCTGATCGCCACCGAGGCGGCCATGGCGGCGGGCGGCCTCGACGGTTGGCACCAGCGCTACCAGCAGCTCACGCCAGGGCATTTTCTGGCCCGGGTGCAGCAGGCGACCTTTGGCGACGTCCACGTCTTTCGCGAGCAGACCAACCAGGCGTTGCTGGAAGAGGGCGAGGCCAAGCGTGGCTATCTCTCGATCGCCCTGCCGCACCGCGAATGCGAAGGCGGCTGGTTCTCCGGCTACCGGATGAGCGGCGACACCGTATTGCGGGCCGGCAACGGCCTGCCGCTGGCCATGCGCACGCCACCGGCACTGGACCTGCTGGGAGTGACCCTGCCCATGCCCGCGCTGCAACGCGCACTGGAGCGCGAAGGCGATGCCGGCCTCATCACGCGCCTGCCGCCGGCCACCGAGGTGCGCCGTGCCGCTTCCGAGGAATTCCGCGCGGCCATGCTCGCGGTGCTGGCCGCCACCGCCGCGCAGAGCGAGGTATTCAACCAGCGCTTCGTCGAAAGCGCCATGCGCGACGCTTTGCTGATGGCGGTGGTCTCCCTCCTCGCGCACGACCGCGGCGATGCGCTGCTGCCCACGCCACCGGCGCGGCGGCGGCTGGTGGCGCAAGCCTACGAGATGGTGCGCGCGGCGCCGGACGCGCCGTGGAGCGTGCTGATCCTGTGCGAGCGCCTGGGCGTATCGCGCCGGACCCTGCAATACAGCTTCAACGAAGTCACCGGGCTGGCGCCGCTGGAATTCGTGCGCGCGCTGCGGATGAATGGCGTACGGCAGGCGCTGCGCAGCCGGCAGGCTTCGGAGCCCGCGCTGGTGGGGGCGGTGGCGGCGCGGTGGGGGTTTAATCATCTGCCGCGTTTTGCGGCGCAGTACCGGGCGTTTTTTGGGGAGTTGCCGTCGGCGACG
>NZ_JARJLM010000310.1 GCF_029335485.1 Cupriavidus basilensis | reverse complement strand
CCTCCAGATACGCCTGCAGATTATCTCGTCTCCAGAAACCGCTTCAATACCCCGCTCGAATAATGACTGGCAACCTCGGTCAGGAACGCAGCAAAATCCACGTGCGCGGTATCGTCGGCCCGATCCGATAACGTCCGCATCACCGCGTATTTCACGCCATATTCATGGCAGACCTGTCCCACCGCGGCCCCCTCCATTTCCACCGCCAGCACGCCGGGGAGGCGTTCGCGCAATTCGGCCGCGGCGGCGGGCGAGCCGATGAACTGGTCGCCGCTGGCGATCATGCCCACGTGCAGCGCCGGCGCGCCGACGCCAAAGCGGGCCAGCACATCGGCCGGTACCGAGGCCGGCAGGTCTTCGCGCAGATAGCCGGACACGGCTTCGCGCAGCGCGGTGGTCAGGGCGGGGTCGGTGGGGAATTCCGCGCGGTCCAGCAGCGGGACTTCATGCCGCCCGAAGAACGGGCGCGCGTCCAGGTCGTGTTGCAATGTGCGGTCGGCTACCACTACGTCGCCCACCCGCGTATCGGCGCCGATGCCGCCGGCCAGGCCGGTGAAGACGATCTCGTCCACGCCGAACTCGCGGATCAGTGTCACCGTGGTGGCCGCGGCGGCCACCTTGCCCATGCGCGCCAGCACCAGCACGCAGCGCTGGCCGTACAGGTGGCCGACGTGATAGTCGCGCATGCCGATGCGCTGCACCGTGGCGCGCGCGTCGTCGTGGCGCATGGCGGCCACCAGGCCGTCGACTTCATCGTGAATGGCAGCAAGGATACCTAGGGTCATGGCAGGCGGGCCGGGCGCGGCCGGATTGGAAAAACGCACAGCATACCGGGCCGGGCCACGGCGGCAAAGCGGCGGCGGGCGCGGATGCCGCGCCTTGCCGCCAGCGTCGTGCCAAGCTGCGCGGGGCGCGCGCCTTTGCTACAGTGCACTGGCGTATCCATCACATGGGGCTTTCATGCAGCCATCCTCAATGCAAAGCTTTCAAGCCCGGCGAGCCGTGCGCCAGGCACTGGCCGACTGGCGCGAGCAGGGCCTGCTCGGCGCCGACGGCGTGGCCACGGCCTGGCCGCCGACCGAGCCCGATGCGGGCGGCTGGCGAACCTGGCTCGACCGCGCCTTGCTGGCGCTGGGCGCGGCGCTGCTGTGTGCCGGCGTGATCGTGTTCTTCGCCTTCAACTGGCAGGATCTGCACAAGTTCGCCAAGTTCGGTCTGCTTGCCGGCGCTTTGAGCTTGCTGGCCGCGTTCGCCTTGCTGCGCCCGCCCGCCGACATGGCGGGCCGCGCCGCGCTGTGCGGCGCCCAGGTGGTGGCCGGCGTATTGCTGGCGGTGATCGGGCAGGTCTACCAGAGCGGCGCCGACGCCTGGCAACTGTTCGCCTTGTGGGCCTTGCTCGCGGTGCCATGGGCGCTGGCGGCGCGCGCGGCGCCGCACTGGTGGCTGGTGATCGTGCTGGCCAATGTGGCATTGCTGCGGTATCTCAGCGTCCGGCTCGGGGTGGGCGGCATGTTCGACCTGCTGTTCAGGCCCGATAGCGAGCGCGCGACCACCTTGCTGCTGCTGGGCGCCGCCCTGCTGCAACTGGCATGCTGGTTCGCGCTGTGCGCCCTGGCCCCGGTCTTCGGCTTTCGCGGGCTGGCCGGCGCGCGCATCCTTGCCGCGCTGGCGTGCGGGTATGCCGGCTGGCTGGGCCTTGGCAGCATCCTGCACAATCGCTTCGACCCCGCCATGTTCGGCATCGCCTTGCTGGCGCTGGGGGGCCTGCTTGCCTGGTTCCGCCTGCGCGCCTTCGACGTGGTTGCGCTCAGCCTGGCCAGCTTTTCCGGCATCGTGGTGCTGGTCACCGCGGTGGCGCGGCTGCTGCTGGATGTCAACCGGGCGGGCTTCGGCGCCTTCCTGCTTTTGGGGCTGCTGACCATCGGCCTGTCCGCCACGGCGGCGACGTGGCTGCTGCGCGCCTACCGGCAGCACGGTCCGGCCGACGCGGGTGGCACGCCGGATGGCGCAAGCAAGGGGGAGCCGGCATGAACAGCGATCGTCTCGCGGTACAGGCGCTGTGGCAGGAACTCGCCGCGCGCGGGCTGGTGCAGGGGCAGCCCGCGCCAGCGCAAGCCCGCACACCATGGGCGGTACGCTTGCTGATGGGGCTGGCGGGCTGGCTTGGCGCCGTGTTCTTTCTCGTCTTCCTGCTCGGCTCGGTATTTGTCGCCGCGCGTGATAACGGCGCGGCGATCGCGTTCTGCGGCGCCGCGATGATCGCGCTGGCGGCGGTACTGTACCGGCGGCGCGCAGGCGGTACGGCGCTCGAGCAATTCGCGCTGGCCATCAGCCTGAGCGGCCAGGGCCTGCTGGTGTACGGTGCCGGAGCAATCTACGACGGCAGCCGCCTGCTCGAATCCGCGGCCTTCTGGGGCTCGCTGGCGCTGCTGCAGGCGGTGCTATACGCGCTGGTGCCCAACCGGCTGCATCGCTTCCTGGCGGCGCTGGGCGTATGGACCGGCGTGGCGCTCGCGCTGCACCTGGCCATGATGCCGGGCCTGCACCATGCCTGGCAATCGTTGAGCTTTGCGCTGGGCTGGCTGGCGCCGCTCGCCCTGACGCTGCTGACCGGCTTCGTGCTCGCGGAAGCGCGGCTTTGCGCGGCGGGTCTCTACGGCTGGATCGAAGCCGCGGCGGATGCCACGCTGCTGTTCGCGCTTGGCGCTGCCGTGTTCGTCACCGGGATCGGCCAACCCTACGCACTGCTGTTCGACGCCGACACCGGACGCCACACCGGCGCCTACTGGGTAGCCGGCGCACTGTGCGGCGCGGTGCTCGCCGCCTTCGTGCTTGCCGAGTCGGGCCGCCTGCGGCTACGCCCGGCAGTGCGCCTGGCCGCGCTACTCGGCGCCATCCTGTTCAGCGCGCTGCTGGCCGGCGCGCCGGCGGTGGTCGCCGCCGCGCTGGCGCTGGGGCTGGCCTTGCGGCGCGGCTCATTGCCCTGGCTGGGCCTGGCCATTGCCGCGCTCGGCGGCGGCTTCATCTGGTACTACAGTGCGCTGCACTGGACGCTGCTGATCAAGTCCGCCACGCTGGCGGGCGCCGGCCTGGCGGTACTGGCATTGCGCATGGGACTGACGCGCCGCGACGGCGCAGGGAGGCAGGCATGAAACGCTGGATATGGCTGGCTTGGGTGCTCACGCTGGGGCTGGCCGCGGTTGCCGTCGGCAGCAAGGAGCGGTTGCTGGCGCATGGTGACACGGTGTATCTGCGGCTCGCGCCGGTCGATCCGCGCTCGCTGATGCAAGGCGACTACATGGCGCTCAACTTTGCGATCGCCGACGCCATTCGCGCGGCGCGCCAGCAGCAGGACATGGCGCCGGCGCGGGAACAAGTCGCGGTGATCCGCCGCGACGCGCGGGGCGAAGCGACGCTGGTGCGCTTGCATGCCGGTGAACCGCTGGTGCCCGGCGAACAGTTGCTGCGCTTTCAGACCGTGCCGTCGCGCTGGGGCGGCGTGCAGGTCCAGGTATCGACGGATGCGTATTTTTTCCAGGAAGGGCAGGGCGAACGGTTCGAGAAAGCGCGCTATGGCGAGTTTCGGGTGAACGCGGACG
>NZ_JARJLM010000030.1 GCF_029335485.1 Cupriavidus basilensis | reverse complement strand
CTGGCGCGAGCTGCTGGCCCCCTGCATGAACACGGCCGGCTGGCAGGAACTGGCCGGCTTCGTCGACGGCGAGCGCGCCACCGGCAAGCCGGTGTTTCCGCACGAGGTATTCCACGCCCTGCACCTGACGCCGCCCGAGACCGTGAAAGTGGTGATTCTCGGCCAGGATCCCTATCACGGCACCGGCGTGGTCGACGGCAACGAGATACCGCAGGCGCACGGCCTGGCCTTCTCGGTACCGGACGGCGTGCGCGTGCCGCCCAGCCTGCGCAACATCTTCAAGGAAATCGCCGCCGAATACGGCGACGGCGGCACCACGGCGCCCGTCTCCGGCAACCTGGAGGGCTGGGCGCGCCAGGGCGTGCTGCTGCTCAACACGGTGCTGACGGTGGAACAGGGCCAGGCCGCCAGCCATGCCAGACGCGGCTGGGAAGCGGTGACGGACTGCCTGATCCAGGCCCTGTCCGCCGCCCGCCCCAACCTGGTCTTCCTGCTGTGGGGCAGCCATGCACAGGCCAAGAAGCCATTGCTGGCCGGTTCGCATTGCGTGCTGGAAGCGCCGCATCCTTCGCCGCTTTCGGCGCATCGGGGTTTCCTGGGCTGCGGGCATTTCCGCCTGGCCAACGACTGGCTGGAACGGCACGGCGCCACGCCGGTGGACTGGCGCGCAACCTGAGCGGCGTAGGGCGCAAGCCGCCTGCTCCGCTCAAACCGTCGGCAACCAGCCGAAACCATCGAACTCCCCCTCGCCGGGGCCCGCCTGCAGCGTACTGACGCGGGCCCCTGGCGGCCCGCGCCGCATCCAGGCACACAGGGCTTCGAGCTGCTCCGGAGCGCCGTAGGCCATCACCTCGACCGAGCCGTCCTGCCGGTTGCGCACCCAGCCCCCCAGGCCGAGCGAAGTGGCTTGCCCGGCGCACGCGGCGCGGTAGCCCACGCCCTGCACCAATCCAGTGACGACGATGTGCCAGGTTTCCATCTGAATTGCCCCCTGAAACGCCGATTTCGCGCGGATTGAAACAGCCGCGACATGCACAACAGGTAAACTAGGCGCCCATTCAAAACGTTACCAGTAAGGGCACTGCAGCGCAGGTAACGTCGACGGCACAGCGCCGGGCCAGGCCGAACCCATTCGACTGGCCGGCAGCGCCGGCGTACGCGCACTGCCCCTGCCAACCCCTCCGATCCACGCCTGGGGCCAACCGGCCTTGCCCGGCAACCGCGCCACAGACCCTTTGCCACAATGATGCAGCAAGCCGAACACGACCAGGCCAGCACGGTCACCTCTCCTGGCTACGCCAGCCAGTTGCTGACGGCGCCGCCGAACCGCTTCGACCTGGCCCTGCTGCCCATCATCCTGGCGGTGATCGTGCTGGTGGCCTTCGCCGCCCGGCAGATGAACGTGCCCTACCAGCCCGGCGAGCCGCTGGACCTGCACCTGGACATAGCCTACCTGCCCTATTACCTGATGCGCACCAGCATCCGCATGCTGGCGGCGCTGTCTGCCTCCCTGCTGTTCTCCTTCGCCTTCGCGGCGATCGCCTCCAAGAACCGCACCGCCGAGAAAGTGATGGTGCCGGCGCTCGACATCCTGCAGTCGATCCCGGTGCTCGGTTTCCTGTCGATCACCGTCACTGGCTTTATCGCCTTGTTTCCCGGCAGCCTGGTGGGTGTGGAATGCGCGGCCATCTTCGCCATCTTCACCTCGCAGGCCTGGAACATGGCGTTCAGCCTGTACCAGTCGATCCGCACCATCCCGAGCGACCTGCAGGAGGCGGCCGCCATGTTCCGGCTGTCCGCCTGGCAGAAGTTCTGGCGCCTCGAAGTGCCATACGCCATGCCCGGCCTGCTGTGGAACATGATGATGTCGATGTCCGGCGGCTGGTTCTTCGTGGTGGCCTCCGAAGCCATCTCGGTGTCCGGCAACGACATCAAGCTGCCCGGCATCGGCTCCTACATCTCGCTGGCGATCCAGCAGCAGAACCTGGCGGCGATCGGCTGGGCCATCCTCGCCATGCTGATCGGCATCGTGCTCTACGACCAGCTGCTGTTCCGGCCGCTGATCGCCTGGGCCGACCGCTTCCGCTTCGAGACCATGGCGCAGGAGAACGAACCCCAGTCCTGGCTGCTCGACCTGCTGCGCCGCTCGGAATGGGTGCGCGTGCTGCTGGGCCGCACCGCGGGGCTGGCCGAGCGCACGCTGGCCTGGCGCTCCGGCCGCAAGGCGGCGGCGCCGCAAGCCGGCAACGGCGTGCGCGCGGTCTGGTTCGAGCGCGCCACCAACCTCATCATCATCCTGATCGCCATGGCAGCCATGTACCGCGTCATGCACTTCGTGCGTACCGAGGTGGGCTGGGCCGAAGTGGGCCATGTGCTGTGGCTGGGCTTCCTCACCATGGTGCGGGTGATCGTGCTGATCGCGCTGGCCGCGCTGATCTGGGTGCCAATCGGTATCCGCATCGGCCTGAACCCGTCGGTGGCGCGCATCGCGCAGCCGGTGGCGCAGTTCCTGGCG
Source organism: Cupriavidus basilensis (assembly GCF_029335485.1). Classification (GTDB taxonomy): domain Bacteria; phylum Pseudomonadota; class Gammaproteobacteria; order Burkholderiales; family Burkholderiaceae; genus Cupriavidus; species Cupriavidus basilensis_E. The sequence continues at coordinate 13,678 of NZ_JARJLM010000030.1, read as the reverse complement.
GCCTTCCCGGCCAACCTGATGTTCCCGCTGGTGGTCATGCTGATCGCGCGCTTCGGCCTGAACCCGGAGATCTGGCTGAGCCCGCTGATGATTTTCGGCACGCAGTGGTACATCCTGTTCAATGTGATCGCGGGCGCCTCCGGCATCCCCACCGAACTCAAGCTGGCGGCACGCAACTTCGGCCTGCGCGGCTGGCTGATGTGGAAGCGCTTCCTGATCCCCGCGGTGTTCCCCAGCCTGCTGACCGGGCTGGTGACTGCCGCCGGCGGCTCCTGGAACGCGAGTATCGTGTCCGAGTACGTGTCCTGGGGCGACCACACCCTGATCGCCACCGGCCTTGGCAGCTACATCGCGGAGATGACGGCCAAGGGAGACTTCCCCCGCATCGCGCTGGGCATCGGCGTGATGGCGGTGTTCGTGGTGGGTTTCAACCGCCTGCTGTGGAACCGCCTGTACCAGCTCGCGCAGGAACGCACCCGTCTCTGATCCAGCGACTAGATTAGCTATTGCGCGATGGCCGTCGCGCCTTTGCATCCCGAACGGAATCCGAATATGGCAAGCAGCACCGCAGACGCAACCCCGGCAGTCATCGAACTGCGCGGCGTCTCAAAGATCTTCCGCACCGCCGACCACACCGACCGCGCCGTGCTGGAAGGCGTGGACCTGACACTCAAGCGCGGCGAGATCGTCGCCATGCTGGGCAAGTCCGGCTCGGGCAAGTCCACCCTGCTGCGCATCATGGCCGGCCTGGTCGGCACCGACCGCGGCGAAGTCCGCTTCCGCGGCCATCCGCTGCGCGGGACCGCCGAGGGCATCGCCATGGTGTTCCAGTCGTTCGCGCTGTTTCCCTGGCTGACCGTACAGCAAAACGTGGAACTGGGGCTGGAAGCACAGGGCGTGCAAAAGGAAGAACGCGCGCGCCGGGCCGAGGCTGCGATCGACATGATCGGCCTGTCGGGCTTCAACAGCGCGCTGCCGCGCGAGCTCTCCGGCGGCATGCGCCAGCGCGTGGGTATTGCCCGAGCCATGGTGACCGAGCCCGACCTGCTGCTGATGGACGAAGCCTTCTCCGCCCTCGACGTGCTGACCGGCGAAACCCTGCGCGACGAAATGCTCGACCTGTGGGAGAACGGCCGCACCAATATCAAGTGCATCCTGATCGTCTCGCACAATATCGAGGAGGCGGTGATGATGGCGGACCGCATCGTCATCCTGTCGAGCGATCCGGGCCGCATCCGCGCCGAGGTGAACATCCCCTTCCCGCGCCCGCGCAACCGCGATTCGTCGCAGGTGCGCGCGCTGATCGACGAGGTCTATACGCTGATGACCTCGCCGGCGGCGCTCGGGCCGCGCGTGCCCGCGCTGGCGGCCGCCCAGGACATCGGCTACCGCCTGCCGGACGCGGACATCAGCCAGATGGAGGCCATTCTCGACCTGCTCTGCGAAGCGCCCTTCTTCGGCCGCGCCGACCTGCCCCACCTGGCCGAGGAAGCCAGCCTGACCGACGATGAGCTGCTGCCCGCCTGCGAGGCGCTGCACCTGCTGCAGCTGGCCACCATCGAGCGCGGCGACATCAGCGCCACCGCCCTTGGCCGTGCCTACTACGAGACCGAGCCGCCCGAGCGCAAGGTGCTGTTCGGCAAGCAGTTGCTGCAGCACGTGGCGCTGGCCGCGCATGTCCGCCACGAACTCGAACAGGCCGAGGATGGCGAGATCAAGGAAGAACACGTGCTGCGCGAACTGGAGGCCTTCCTCAAGCCGGACGAGGCACAGCGCGTGCTGACCGTCGGCATCGAATGGGGCCGCTACGGCGAGGTCTACGAGTACAGCTACAACAGCGGCATGCTGACGCTGCCCAAGGAAGAGCAGCCAGCGCACACCGACGCATCGGCCTGACGGCGCCTGGCCCAGTGTCCTGATTCACAGATTCGTCGAATCAGTCCGTCGACGGGACGCGCGCCCCGTCGTCACCAATGCTCGCAAGGCTTCAGCCTTGCTGCGCTTCGCCCCCAGGCTCCCACGCCTTCCCGACAGACTTGTTTCTTCAACGGGTTTCAGACTCAGGACATTAGCGCTGGCGCATCGCGCGGCCGATCGCGCCGGTACGCAGCGCGATCTTGGCGGCGTCCTCGCGCAGCGCGCGCAGGCGGCGCTCCAGGATGGCATTGGCGGTGCGCCCGGTCGAGCTGGCGGAACTGGCGGTGGCGCCGGCCTCGCTGGCAGCGCGGGCCAGTTCGCCCGACGCCGCGGCCTGCACCAGCACATCGGCGCGGCGGCGATCGGCGGAATCGGCCAGGCGGGCACGGCGCTCGCTGGCTTCGTCGGCTGCGGCCGCCGCGTTGGCGGCATTCTCGGCGGCGGCGGCCTTGACGGCATTCGCGGCATCGTTGCCCGGCATGACGCCGGCAGCGACAGCGGCGCCGCTGCCGGCGATATCGGCTGCCATGACCGTAGCGGCGGCACCGGCCAGCATCGCACCCGGGCTCTGCGTGTTCCCGACCGTTTTTGAGCGGTCCGGCGGCTGTTGCCCCTCGGCCGCCTTCGCCCGCTCCTTCGCCGCACGGATGAATCCCGCACCGCGCCCGCCCGCCCGATCGTCGTCGGCCAGCCGCTGGCTGGCCAGTTGCAGGCTGTGCGTGGCGGCATCGGTGGCCTGCCGGATCGCGGCTTCGGCAGCCGGCAGGTCGAGCTCGCCATAGTGCTCGCGCACCTGGATGCGCGCCGCGGCCACGTGTGCCGCCACCAGGTAGTTCTGCACGATGAAGCGGTTCAGGTTGTCCACCGCGCGATGCCGGCTCTTGGGCTCGTCGAGCATGCGCTGGAACGACCCGATCAGCGCGGACAGGCTGTCCATGAACTGCTTGCGCTGCACCCGGTAGGCAAAGTCGTCCTTGGCCACGCGCAGCAGCAGGTCGCGCGTGGCGGCGATATAGCGGCGGTTGGCCTGCAGCACGTTGTCCACCAGCGCGGGCAGCGCCCGGTATTCCCAGCTCGGCAGCACGAAGCTGAACACCGACGCGATCAGCCCGCCGATCACCGTATCGATCAGCCGCTCGCCCGCCACCGTGGAACTGCCCGGCATCAGCAGGTTGATCTGGATCAGCACCTGCACGCAGGCGGCCACGGCGGTATAGCGGTACTTGATGGTGGAAAACGCCGTGCTCGCCACCAGCGCAAGGAACAGCACGCCCAGCAGGATCAGCGGCTGGTGCACCACCTTGAGCACCGCCACCGAGATCGCACAGCCGATCAGCGTACCGATCAGGCGGTCGTTGTAGCGCTGCTTGGTCATGCTGAAATTGGGTTTCAGGATGACGATGATGGTCAGCAGGATCCAGTAGCTGTGCGAGACATAAGGCAGGTGGTCGGCAATCCACAACCCCGCTCCCACCGCCATGGTGATGCGCAGCGCGAAGCGGAAGGCCGGCGACTTCCAGTTCAGGTTGTCGCGCAGCACCTTCAGCTCGTAGCGCTGGCGCGTCAGGAACGGCGTCATGTCCGGCCCGGGCAGGACCTTGCTGGGCTCGACGGGCGTGCGCGAAGCCTCGTGCAGCTGCTCGACCAGCGCGATGGCGCCCTTGATCATGTCGAGCGTTTCCGCCAGCGCCGTCATCGCCGCCGGGTTGATGTGGTGATAGCGCAGCTGCGCAATCTCCTGCTCGACCGCGCGCAGCACCTGCCGGTAATCCACCTCGGCGTAGGAAGGCCGGCCCCGCGTGATGTCGAAGGCGATCGCCTCGACGTCCTTGCACATCAATTGCACCAGCCGGCGCAGGTGGTCGAGCACCGGCGTGCTGCCGAAGGTCTGCCGCAGCAGCGGGTAATCGGTGTTGGTGGACAGGATGTACTCGTACAGGTCCAGCATACGCATGTGGACCTGCACCAGCAGCCCGTCGTGCGTCGTGCGGTTGCCGCGCAGCACCAGGTCCCGCGCGGCCTGCTGGCGCTCGGCCACCACGATCTGCTGGCGCACCAGCTGGTTGAACAGCGCCTCGTAGTCGTTGCCGGCGTCGTAGAAGCCGGCCTTGATTTCCAGGTAGCTCGCCATCTCGTACAAGGACTCGGCCAGCACCTGCTGCTTGGTGCGCCGCTGCGTCGCCCAGCTCACCGCCATCGCGTAGGCCATGTAGGCCACCGCGCCCACGGTGAACAACAAGGCATGCTCGATGGCGCGGCGCACCACGAAATCCTCGTTGATGGTCAGCGTCATCACGAACAAGGCGGAGAACTGCAGGGGCAAGGTCTTGTTGCCGTACGCCGTCATCATGCCGGCCATGAAGGTCACCAGCACCAGCACGAATGGCATCACGCGCGGAAAGGGCGTGGCCATGGCCACCAGCAAGGTCACCGCGCTGCACAACAGCACGCTGGCCATCATCTCGTTGAACTTGTGGTTCAACGGATTGGGCAGGTCCATCAGGCTGGTGCACAGCGCGCCCATCGACACCACCATGGCGGTGGGCAGGTCGGCGAACTGCAGGGCGATCAGCGTGGCGCCGATCACCCCGGTCGCGGAGCGCAGTCCGCGATAGACGTAGTGCGAATAAACGAAGGTGCGTGCGTCGTGCGCGTATTGCATGTGGCGTCGTTGCGTCCTTGCTGGGGGCGCGGGCTTACTGGCCCAGCCAGCGCGCCCGCATCGCTTGCCGGCCGCCTTCGGCCGTCACGGTGTATTGCACGGCCGGCTCGCGCGCGAAGGTCAGCGGCAGCACATGCAGCTCATCCCGGCGGAACACGTGGCACTCGGCGCTGTCGCCGGCGCGGTAGCGCGCCAGCAGCTTGTCGAGCTGGCCGGGCACCACGCGCAGGCTGTCCACCGCGGCCAGCAGATCGCCTGCCGAGAGGCCCGCCGCCTGCGCGGCGCCGCCGTCGAGCACCTGGGTCACGCGCACCCAGCCGTCTTCATTCTTGGTCTTGATGCCGAGCGCGGCGCTGCGCTCCGGCTTGGTGGGCACCGCCTTGACGCCGAAGGGCTTGAGGAGCGCCGCCAGTTGCAACTCGCCGGTGCCTTCGGTCAGCGAGCGCAGCAGCGCGCCCAGGCGCAGGCCGCTCACTTCATCGAACAGGGCGTACAGCCCGGCCTCGGTCACGCCGCGCCGCTCGGCGCCCGGCGCGTAGAAGCCGCTGCCGTAGCGCTGCCACAGCGCGCGCATGATGTCGTCGAGCGAGCGGCGGTTGCGGGTCTGGGCGCGGATGGTGAGATCCAGCACCAGCGCCACCAGCGAACCCTTGGTGTAGTAGCTGACGACGGCGTTGGGCGCGTTCTCGTCCTGGCGGTAGTACTTGGTCCAGGCATCGAAGGAGCTCTCCGCCACGCTCTGCTTGGTGCGGCCGTTGCCGCGCAGCACGCCGTTCCAGGTCTTGGCCAGCAACTCCACGTACTGCTTCTCCGTGATGGTGCCGCTGCGCACCAGCATCAGGTCGTCGTAGTAGCTGGTGAAGCCTTCGAACAGCCACAGCAGCGGCGTGTGGGTTTCCTCGCGCAGCCGGTACGGCACGAAAGCCGCGGGCTTGATGCGCTTGACGTTCCAGGTATGGAAATATTCGTGGCTGCACAGGCCGAGAAAGGTGCGGTAGCCCTCGCTGGCCTCCGCCTTGCCGCGCGCCGGCAGGTCGGCGCGCGCGCACATCAGCGCGGTGCTGGCGCGGTGCTCCAGGCCGCCGTAGCCGTCGGTCGTGACCATGGTCATGAACACGTAGCGGCGGTTGCTGTCGAGGAACGGCGCCTTCTCCGTCCCCGGCTCGAACAGCCGGATCTGCGCCTCGCAGATCTGCTTCAGGTCCCGGCACACGCGGTCCAGGTCGAGCTGCGGCACGCGGCCGGTGAACACCACGTCGTGCTGGGCGCCGCAGGCGCGGAAGCTGCCCAGGGTGAAGTTGCCCATCTCGACGGGATGGTCGACCAGTTCGTCGTAATCGGCCACCTGGTAGCGGCCGAAGCCGTAGCGCTTTGCGCCGCCCCGCCCCGGGGCCTCGCGCATGGCAGTGGCAACGCGCCAGCCAGCGTAGGCTTCGCCCAAAGGCGCATGGATATCAACCGTGCAGGGATGGTCTTCCCGCCCTTCGGCGCACAGGAAGACCGAGCTGCCGTTGAAGAAGCCGTGCGTGGCGTCAAGATGCGCGGCACGCACCGACAGGTCCCAGGCATAGACCTCGTAGCTGAGCGTGAGCGGACCGTCCACCGGCGCCGCCTGCCAGCTCTGCTTGTCGAGCTTGGTGAGCGCCACCGGCCTGCCCCCGGCATCCGCGCGGATGCGCACGATATTGCGGGCGAACTCGCGGATCATGTAGCTGCCTGGAATCCACGCCGGCAGGTAGAACTGCTGGCCGGCGGGATTGGGGGCGTCGACCGTGACGGTGACGGCAAACAGGTGCGCTTCCGGTTGAAGCGGGGCGATGGCGTATTGGATCGGCTTCATGAGCGTGATTGTAGCGCCATGCCTGCGCCCCGCCCCCCGCGCCCGCTCAGGCGTTGACGTTCACCACCACGCGGCCGCGCATGCCGCCGTCGACGATCCTGCGCCCGGCCTCGATCGCCTCGGACAGGCCGATCTCGCGGGTGATGGCGCGCAGGCGCTGCGGCTCCAGATCCTGCGCCAGCCGCCGCCAGGCCTCTTCGCGCCGCACCATCGGCGCCATCACGCTGTCGATGCCGTAGAGCGTGATGCCGCGCAGGATGAAGGGCGCTACCGAGGCCGGGAAATCCAGGCCCTGCGCCAGCCCGCAGGCCGTCACCGCGCCGCCGTAGCGCACCTGCGCGCAGGCATTGACCAGCGTGTGGGAACCCACCGAATCCACCACCGCGGCCCAGCGTTCTTTTTGCATCGGTTTGCCGGGGGCGCTCAGGGGCCCGCGGTCGATCACCTCGGCCGCACCCAGCGCCTTGAGGAAATCCGCCTCGCTGGTCTTGCCCGTGGAAGCCACCACGCGATAGCCGAGCTTGCCCAGCACCGCGATGGCAACCGAGCCCACGCCGCCCGAGGCGCCGGTCACCAGCACCTCGCCGTCGCCCGGCCTGACGCCCGCGCGCTCCAGCGCCAGCACCGACAGCATGGCGGTATAGCCGGCGGTGCCGATGGCCATGGCCTGTTGCGTGGTGAAGGCATCCGGCAACGCCACCAGCCAGTCGCCCCTGAGGCGGGCGCGCTGCGCCAGGCAGCCCCAGTGCGTCTCGCCCACGCCGTAGCCGTTGAGCACCACCTTGTCGCCGGCCTTCCAGCGCGGATGGGTGGATTCCAGCACCGTGCCGGCCCCGTCGATGCCGGCCACCATCGGCCACTTGCGCACCACCGGCGAGCGGCCGGTGATGGCCAGCCCGTCCTTGAAGTTGATGGTGGAGTAGTCGACCGCCACCAGCACATCGCCCTCGGCAGGCAGGCTGGATTCGTCGAGCGCGGTCACGGCGGCCTGGGTGGCGCCATCAGCCTGGGTCAATAGCAGGGCCTGGAACGTCATGGTGTCTCCTTCCGGTTTCCGGATTCTGGTCTTTGCGCAAAGACGACCGGCCGGTCCCGGCACGGCAGTGCCGGGAAGGCCGCCGGCGCTGTGTGCTTACTTCTTGAGGCTGGCGAGCTTGCGCTCGAGCGTGGCGGCGTCGGCGGCGCCGGGAATGCGGGTGCCGTCCATGAAGAACACGGCCGGCGTGCCGGTGACATTGAGGCTCTGGCCGAGCGCCAGGTTCTCATCCACGGGGGTCTTGCAGCTGCCGTTGCCGGTCAGCGCCACCTTGTTGACCATCCAGTCGCGCCAGGCCTTGGTGCGGTCGGCGGCGCACCAGACCTGCTTGGCCTTCACCTCGGAATCCGGCGACAGCACCGGATACAGGAAGGTGTAGACCGTGATGTTGTCCATCTGCTGGAAAGTCTGCTCGATGCGCTTGCAGTAACCGCAATTCGGGTCGGAGAACACCGCCACCTGGCGGCTGCCGTCGCCCTTGGTCCATTTGATGGCGCGCGCCAGCGGCAGGTCCGTCCACTTGATGCGGTTGATGCTGGCCAGCCGCTCCTCGGTCAGGTTGGTGCCGGTCTTGGTGTCGACCATCTCGCCGTTGATGATGTAGCGGCCGCTGGCATCCGTATAGACCACCTGGCCGCCGATGTTCACCTCGAACAGGCCGGGCACCGGGGTCTTGGCCACGCTCTTCACTTCGGCGCGTCCGCCCAGCATTTTCTGCATCGATTCCTTGATGCGGTCGACGCCGGGCTCGCCCGCGGCCATGGCGTGCAGCGCGAAGCCGGCTGCCGCAAGGCCACCGGCAATGGTGACGGAAAGGGCGGGACGGCGGCGCAGGAATTGCAACATGATGACTCCAGTGAATCGATGGTTCGGGGCGCGCAGGGAGCGCAAAATAGCGTGCCCGGGGCTCAGCCCAGCGCGCGGCCGATTAGAAAACGTTTAAGCAGCGACTGTCCGCCCACCACCCGCATGCCGGTATTGCGCACCGTGCGCGCAACGCCGCCGGGCAGGGAGAACAGCCGGTGCAGGCCATCGGTGGCGGCAGTCAGGGAGAGCAGGTCGGTGGCGCGCGCCCGCTCGTAGCGGCGCAGCAGGCGCAGTTCGCCTTCGCCGCGGAAAGACTCTTTGGCGGCCATCACGCGGCCAAGTTCCGCGACATCGCGCAAACCCAGGTTCATCCCCTGCCCCGCCAGCGGGTGCACCACATGGGCGGCATCGCCCACCAGCACCACGTGCGGCTGCACGAACTGCTCGGCCCGCTGCAGCACCAGCGGGAAGCCCTGCGCCGGCGTAATGCAGCGCAGCGCGCCGAACTGGCGGCCCACCGCACCGCTGGCGGCCTGCATCACGGTGGCGGCCAGCGCCTCCGGCGACAGCGCCAGCAGCTCGCTGGCGTGGCCTTCATCGGCCGACCAGACCATGGAGACGCGGCGCCCGGGCAAGGGCAGGATGGCAAGGATCTCGCCGTTGGCGGGTTCCTCGTCGGCCATCAGCTTGGGCGGCACGCCCAGGAACCACTGCCAGGCCGTATCCTGGTGCGGCAGCTCGCACTCGAAATTGGCCACCACGCCAAGCTGGCGATAGCGGCGCTTGGAAACCGGAATATGGCATTGATCGCGCAGCCAGGAGCGCGCGCCGTCCGCGCCCACCACGCAGGCCGCGCGCACCTTGTCGCCGCCGGCCAGGGTCAGCGTGGCGCCGTCATGGTCGCGCAGGAAGGCCGCGGCGGTGTCGTCATGCCAGTGCACCTGGTGCTGGAAGCGCAAGGCCGTATCGAGCGTGCGCTCGACGTGGCCCGACTCGATGATCCAGGCCAGCTGGGGCACCGTGGCGGCATAGGCGGAGAAATGCAGGTCGCCGGCGGCCGTGACATCGGCCCGGGCCGCGCTCGCATCGCCGAACACGCGCATGTCGCAGACCGGCTGCACCCGCGCGGGATTCAGCGCCTCCCACACCCTCAACCGCTCGAGCAGGGCCTGCGAACTGGCGGAGAAAGCGTAGATGCGGCTGTCCCACTGGTCCGCTTCCGGCGCGGCGGCCGGCGGGCGCGGCGCGATCAGCGCCACCTGCATGCCCTGCTGGGCCAGCAGCAACGCACAAGCCTTGCCGACGATGCCGCCGCCGACCACGGCAACCTGGAAACGGGAGGGAGATGGACGAGTCATGCGTGGATTATAGCCACCCTGCCGTGACGGCTTCGGCTCGCTCTCGCACGTTCGCGCCTGCAACACTGGCGCACAACGCCCAGCCCTTGTGGGACGGCCTTGGGTCACATGCCCGGTTGCAACGAGCAAACCAGGCCGCGCCTGGGCCTATACCAAACACCCATCCCGCAAGAATGGGTCCCCCGGACTCGCCCCGTAGCGGTCCAGCGCGGTGCCAGGGAAGGTTACAATAGCCGTTTTTCTGATGGCAAATCCAGTACAAAACCGGTGAAGCGTCGCCCCGTTTTGCTGGTTTTGCCTCGTGCCCGGTGTTCCCCCTGACACGTCGCCAAGCCGCCCTTGCCACGGGCCGGATGCACCCAGGACAACCCGGGACGAACAGCAACCCATTGATTTATAAGGTTTACCATGAGCCTCAAATGCGGCATCGTCGGCCTGCCCAACGTCGGCAAGTCCACGCTGTTCAACGCCCTAACCAAGGCCGGCATCGCCGCCGAGAACTACCCGTTCTGCACCATCGAGCCCAATGTGGGCGTAGTGGAAGTGCCGGATACGAGGCTTGCCAAGCTGGCAGAGGTCGTCAAACCCGAGCGCGTCCTGCCGGCCGTGGTCGAATTCGTCGACATCGCCGGCCTGGTGGCGGGCGCCTCCAAGGGTGAAGGCCTGGGCAACCAGTTCCTGGCCAATATCCGCGAAACCGACGCCATCACCCACGTGGTGCGCTGCTTCGAGGATGAGAACGTGATCCACGTGGCCGGCAAGGTCGACCCGCTGTCGGACATCGAGGTGATCAACACCGAACTCGCGCTGGCCGACCTCGCCACGGTGGAAAAGGCGCACGCCCGCTACATCAAGCCCGCCCGCGCCGGCGACAAGGAAGCACTGCGCCTGGTGGCCGTGCTGGAAAAGGCCCAGGCCGTGCTCAACGAAGCCAGGGCCGTGCGCACGCTCGACCTGTCCGACGAAGAATGGACAGCCATCAAGCCGCTGTGCCTGATCACCGCCAAGCCCACCATGTACGTCGCCAACGTGCGCGAAGACGGCTTCGAGAACAACCCGCACCTGGACGCCGTGCGCGCCCACGCCGCCAAGACCAAGTCGCCGGTGGTGGCGGTCTGCGCCGCCATCGAAGCCGAGATCGCCGACCTCGACGAGGCGGACAAGGCCGAGTTCCTGGCCGACCTCGGCATGGAAGAACCCGGCCTGGACCGCGTGATCCGCGCCGGCTTCACCCTGCTGGGCCTGCAGACCTATTTCACCGCTGGCGTGAAGGAAGTGCGCGCCTGGACCATCCACGTGGGCGACACCGCCCCGCAGGCCGCCGGCGTGATCCACACCGACTTCGAACGCGGCTTCATCCGCGCCCAGACCATCGCCTATGAGGACTTCATCGCCTACAAGGGCGAGCAAGGCGCCAAGGAAGCCGGCAAGATGCGGGCGGAAGGGAAGGAGTATGTGGTGAAGGATGGGGATGTGATGAATTTCTTGTTCAACGTCTAAGCCAGATACCGGCCGCCAGCCAACATTGGCGGACAACAAAGACCCCGCAAGGCCTTATGCCTGCGGGGTTTTTTATTTTTGTCCGCGGCGCCGGCGGGCGTCATATTCGTGCGCTGCCGATACCATTGCTGACCGGAACGTTGGATCGTCCACGCTTTGGTGTTTTGAGCGTCGGCGGCTACATGGGGGGCGCGCTGATGCTCGGCAGGATCGAGCGGCAGTGACCGCGCCGCCTGCCCGTCGAAGCGCGGCGCCGTCTCTTGCCGGCACCGCACGCGCCGGGCTTGCACGGCATGACAGGGTGCGGCACGACGCCGCGCCCTTGCCGACCTCAATCCGTACCGTACTTCGGATTGCGCGGCCCATACAGGATGCTGCCCGGGCGCCCAGCCGACAGCAACCGCTGGCTGGTCACGCCGGCCACGGTATGACCCGCTTCCGTGACGCTGTTGACCACCTGCTTGATCGCCGCGGTAACCAGCATGCCGACCAGCCCGCCGCCACTGTTGCCGCCTTCGTCGTTGGAGGCCGAGGCGGAGCCGCTCCACAGCGTTTCGCCGCTCTTCAGGTCGACCAGCTTCGCGCTTGCGGTCACCACGGTGGCGCTGCTGAGCACCATATAGGTGGTGCCGTATTTCGTCACGGTGACGTACAGCGCCGCATCCGCCCCGAAGATGTCCTTCAGCTTTGCCGGCGCGACGCCGTGGATATCGCCCGCGGTGGTCAGGCCGTTCTGCTTGAAGGTCTCATCCACCAGCGCCACCGGCAGCACGTAGTAGCCGGCTTCGGCGAGCGGATAGGTGACCTGCGACAGCATACTGTACGTCGCCTGCACGTCGGGCGACTCGTTCAGCGGCGGCAGGACCACGATCGAGCGGGGGCGGCTCTGCTTGAAGGCGGCATAGTCGACCTGCTTGGGCGCGGCGCACCCGGCCGCCAGCAAGGCCACCGCCGAGATGGCGAGTATGCGCTTGAACAGTGGCTTCATTTCTTATCCCCACCCCGCTTGACGTTCTTCAACAGGAAATCGACATAAGTCGCCGACTCCGGAAACAGGGTCTTCTCCGTCTGGAATTGCTGGACCATCTGGTCGTCCTTGCCAATATCGGCATACAACAGGCCCAGGTGCGCGTGGTAGCCCGGTGGCGCCTTGCTGCCCGCCGCGGTGATCTTCTGCAGATCGCGCTCGAGCGCCTCGACCTGCGCCTGCTTCGATTCCCCCTTGAAATACTCGTAGACCTGGGGCTGGTAGCTCTCCCATTGATACAGGCTCTTGGGCGCCGCGCACCCTGCCAGCAAGACGCTTCCCATCAAGACCGGCGCCAGCGGGCGCCATGGCCGAAATATCTTGTTCATCTCTTTTCCTGGTCGGTCGTCGATGCTCAGGGATTGCCCGGCTTCCAGGCGCCGCTTTCGATGCCGGTGACCAGATTCGTGACCGCCTCGCGCATCGCCAGATCCAGCACCTTGCCGTTAAGCGTCGAGTCGTAGCTGGAGGTTCCGCCGAAGCCGATGACCTCGCGGCTCGACAGTGCGTACTCGCCCGCGCCCTGGGCGGAGAAGACGACTTCCGACGTCGCGATATTGACCACGTTCAAGGCAACCTTGGCGTAAGCCACCTGCGATTTGCCACGGCCCAGAATGCCGAACAACTGCTTGTCGCCGGTCTCCTTGCGCCCGAACTCGGTCACGTCGCCGGTGACCACATAATCAGCGCCCTTCAGCCGCTGCGCCTGGCTCTTGATCGCCGCCTCGCGCTTGATCTCTTCCATATTGTCGCGATCCAGCACATTGAATCGGTTGGTTTGCTGCAGATGCGTGATCAGGATGGTCTTGGCCTGGCCGCCCAGCCGGTCGACGCCGTCGGAAAACACGCCCCGCATATAGCTCGAGCGGTTATCGAACTTGCCAACGGCGATCGGGGTCCGCACGCCGGCGTAGGGGCGGCTGGCGCTCTCCACCTTCTGCACCGGCAGGGCGGTCGAGGTTTCCGTGGCGCACCCGCCAAGCAGGGAGGCAAGCAACACCGTTGCGCCGAGCAGAGGGATTGCAGTTGTTTTTTTCATTAAGACTTCTCCTGATTATTCCGGCATGAAGCGAAGAAATTGCGCCGCCACCGAGCGGCAGCGCAATGCGCAATGCCGAATGGATAACGACGGCCTGGTTAACAAGCCATACCCTTCCGTGGTTGGGTGGACAACACTGGCGTGCGTTATGGCGGAGTACCGAACCGGGCCGCCTTCTGCGGCTCTATATGGCCGCGCTGGGGAGATTACCGGAAAAATAGGAAGATAAATCAAACAAATGTCATTCGAATTAAACAAATGTGGATCGACTATAAAGATTAATCTTCAGGGAAGGCTTCGACGGTGTTGCCTGCCCTCGCCCAAGGATCGAGCGTGAGTCCGCTGGACAGCCGGGATCGAGGCAAGGGCTTGCGGCGCCGTCAGCGAAGCGGTCTTCCGGTCCTCTGCTCGATTGCAGCGACGGCCAAAGCATAGCCTCGCAATCGCGGACGCGACACCGGCCGAAACAGGAGTTCACATACCATGTGCGGT
>NZ_JARJLM010000309.1 GCF_029335485.1 Cupriavidus basilensis | reverse complement strand
TACGGTTGCGCCGCAGCGCTCTCGGTACTGGCGGTCGGACTGTTGGCGGGGCTGCGTGAGCCGGCCCGCGCGCAAACCGCACGGCGCCATTTCCTGCTTGAGTTGTCCGATGGCGGACGCTTCGTGATGAAGAGTGCGCAGTTGCGGTCGATGCTCGCGACGGCCGTTTTCTTCAATATCGGCTTCTTCATCCTGCAGGCCGTCTACGTCCCCTATGCCGTGACCCGGCTCGGATTGACCGCCGGGCAGATAGGCATCACGTTTGGTGCCTATGGCGCAGGCATGACGTGTGGCGCTCTTGCCGCGCCGTCGATCTTGCGGCGGCTTGCATTTGGGCGCGTACTTACCGTAGGCCCTGTCTGTGGTCTCGTTGCATCGCTGGTCATGCTGGGGACGCTGGCAGCGCCATCGTTCTGGCTTGCCACATCGAGCTTTTTCCTGCTCGGTGCCGGTCCGATACTCTGGACCGTCGGATCCACCACCCTGCGGCAGGCCATCACGCCGGTCGGCATGATGGGGCGCGTATCCGCGATCAACAGTACAGCCACCTATGGCGCGCGGCCGTTGGGCGCGCTGCTTGGCGCGGCCATCAGCGCGCGCCTCGGGCTGGAGGCATGCCTTGTTGCCGCAGTCGGTGGATTTGTGGTGCAGGCGGCGATCATCCTGGTGTCGCCGGCCGCCCGCCTCGAGGCGATTCCCGGGATGGATGCCGCGAGGCCGGCAACGGCAGCGTGAATGCGGTGCGCGCCTGCCGGTTGATCAAGGACGCAGCCTGGAACGCAGCTTGCATACCGGCAGGTGATGTTGCGACACAGTATTGTCATTGGGGTGTGCTTGGATAGGAGGCTCCTCATGGCATGGCAGTGGCAATTACGCTCACAGGCAAGCTGCTTGCGCCTTCGATGGGAGCGAAATGTGGCAATCAGTGCGGCGAGCCGATGTGTGGCTCACCCGCTCTCCATCTTTTTCGGCCCCCCCGAGATCTTTAGCGCTGGGAGACCACCAATGGATGTTCTGTCCACCCAGCATAATTTTCGCGGCCCCTCGTTGAAGGACTTGCTCGATGCGCGCGAACTCTACCACTGGCATTGACTCAACAAGGCCAATGTCATAGGTACGGCTGCGGGCCTCTATCTGATCAGGAAGGCCGACCCGTGGCCAAAGGCTGGGGACAACCAGCACGCGACGGAGGGTCTTGCGAGCCACAGCATCCGAACCTTCGAGAACTCTGGAATTCGCCCTTACCGTCTTGGACGCAGGCCTTGCCGCGCGCGCATGTCTTCGCGTCGGTTATTGACTGCAAATGTGCGACGGTGAGAATTTCCGTCAGATTTTGCAAAATAACCATAAATCCTATATAGAGGGCGAATTGAAAGCCTTTCGAAAGAAATAAGCTGTCCAGACGCCATGTCGTAACCTTAATTCACGCATCGGCACTTGACTCTGATTCAGGGGCTACGTGCCATGCCATGTTAATTCTAGTGGTTTCCTACAAGGAGGGCTTGATTTTATGCTTCATGATGTACCATAGTGGAAATATCACTACCTGGAGGAAGCATGGCTACATACAAACAGCTGCTGGCAGAGAAGGAAAAGCTGGAAGCCCAGCTTGTCGAAGTGCGGGCAACGGAAGTCGCCGGTGTTATCGAACAGATTCAAGCTTTGATGATGCAATACGAATTGACCGCCGAAGACATCGCTCCCAAGCGTCGTCGTGGTCGTCCGGCCGCCAGCGCGGCGCCCAAGGCTCCGGCAAAATCCAAGACGTCGCTGCCTCCGAAGTATCAAGACCCGAAGACGGGCGCCACTTGGACCGGCCGCGGCCGTGCACCTGCCTGGCTTGGAAAAAACCGCGATAAATTCCTGATTGCAGAGGCGTAATAGCGGGACGGCGGCATTTGCCACTACTTGGGGGCATGTGCCGCTCTGACCGGGAAGTCTGGAAGCAAGAAAGCCCTTCGCAATGACGAAGGGTTTTTCATTTGGACTACCTGGGCGTGCCGGCGCGTATGCGTTCGATAAGAAGAATGCGATTACAGGGCTATCGCCATCACCGTTGCGCGGGCGGCGATAGTCTCAGCGAACTCGCGGGAGACAAGCAAGCGGTGGGGCACTTCGGAACGAGGAATTTTCGTAAATCCAAACCGGGAAAAGTAGCCAGCAGCGGTCTCGGTTCTCAGCACCAGGGATTCGAGCCCGCGCTGACGAACGTCAGCGACCAGTGCAGACATAAGCAACTCGCCCAGGCCGGCGCATCTCGCACGTTCCGCTACGGCCAGTCCTCTGAGCAGGCCAACTGTTCCGCCATACTCCTCGATGCCAGCGCATCCCAGCAGCCCGGATTTGTCGCGGCTGACGTGAAACTGCAGCGCATGCTCGCCTATCCCGCCTACCGGCAGGGTACACGAGCGAAGCAGTGCCTCCACTTCGGGGAGGTCGCTTTTCATTGCATGACGGGGGCGCACGGTTCTACCTTGTCAAGCAGCGGAGAGTTCAGGGACGCGAGCGGAGACTTGCTGACCGGCCCCTGCGGAAACTCAGTCCTCGTCATCGTGCCAGCGGTGCCACTCACGGTGACGCTCTCTCCACTCCTGTTCTCTCCATCTCCGTTCGCGCCATTGGCGCTCTCTCCAGGCGCGCTCCCGCCAGTCGTCATAGTATCCGGGCGCAACAACAACAGGCTGCGGCTCGATCACGACAGGCGCCGGGCCGTAGACCGGAGCGGGGGCATACACGGGTGCAGCTATGAAGGGTAGCGGGACGCCGATGCCGACACCAACACTCACATGAGCCTGGGCGCTGACAGAAACGAGGGCCGCGACCCCGGCCGCCAAGCCGAATGCTAGGGCTTTTCTCATCGTTGGAACTCCTTCCTTCCGTGCGGTGACACCACACCAGTTAGTCTTGGCACTGGATGTGAGCCAGTTCATCCGGAGTAACGTGAGGCTTGCGGGGCCAGTTGACCCACTGGCTGCGCAACTTTGTATCCAAACGTATAGCGTGGCTCCCGCGGATCCGGGGACAGCGCCGTGCCTGGGAGAGAGGTGTGACGATTCAGAACCACGCACCGCTCATCCTGATGCGCAGCACGAGCCCCGCTGCTGGACCGACGGGCACTTGTTGGTGCCGTACGAGCAGAAAACGCAGCAGTCCCCGGCCTTGGGTCTGAGCACGGTGTGGCAATGTTCACATTCGTAGAACCACTGACAGGCGTT
Organism: Cupriavidus basilensis; assembly: GCF_029335485.1. Taxonomy (GTDB): domain Bacteria; phylum Pseudomonadota; class Gammaproteobacteria; order Burkholderiales; family Burkholderiaceae; genus Cupriavidus; species Cupriavidus basilensis_E. Next base: position 18,179 of record NZ_JARJLM010000309.1, on the reverse strand, counting down.
GGTGGGCATGGACTCTTCCTTCCTGTGGCCACAGAGCGGGCAGGTGATGGTCGACTGCGGTTTGATCTTGTCCATCATCGTCTCCACCTCATCCAGCGAACCGCTCTTGATCGGTTACGGCCTCGCTATCAACGGATGATGCGCAATTGACGCCAATCTCCCCACGCAGCTTTCCACGGGCTTTGCCATCCGAATGGTAGGCCACAAGAATGGCATTGCCGTGCGTTACTGTTGTCGGAGAGACAGCGGCCACGACCGCGTTGCCCTTGGCGTCGGCCATGAGATGATTATCCTTCCCGTTGCCATCCGGCGGTGAAGCCAATGGGCTGCGGGTCAATATGATCTTTTGCTGAAATGAGCCCGCTGGCAATCTGACAGATTGCCTTCCCTGAGCGGTCAAGGGTGGGCCTTGCCGCACGGGCTGGTGATGCGGACAATGGCGCCAGCCGCACCTTTTTGCGAGAACCGGGAATTGTTTGTCATGCCTGCCGCCGTTGCTGTTGTCTCCGCCCTTGTCCGAGCTACGGTGAAGCACCTTGGATGAGACCGACGCCGCCTGCGCGCGGGACGCGGCCGCTCCGCCCCGGCCGGCCGCAGCGCCAGGCGCCGCGGCCAACGCCGTGGGCGACCCGCCGCTGCGGCTGGCGCGCACCCGCACGGCGCGCGTGCTATTGACCGCGCTGGCGCTCCTCAGCCTGGGAGTGGCCATTCTCGGGCTGTTCGTTCCCGGCCTGCCCAGCACGGAATTCCTGCTGCTGTCCGCCTGGGCCGCGGCCAAGGGATCGCCGCGGCTGCATGGCTGGCTGCTGCACCATCGCGTATTCGGCCCCATGCTCTACAACTGGCACAACGGCCGGATGGTCAGCCGCCGCGCCAAATGGAGCGCCACCGTCGCCATGAGCGTCTGCAGCGCCGTGCTCCTGGTTGGCATGCACCGTCCGTGGCTGGCCTACGGGGCGATTGCATGCATGGCCTGCGTGCTGGCGTGGTTGTGGCGCCGGCCCGAGCCGGCGGCCTGAGGCCCGGGCGCCGCTCCCCTGGCCGCCGCCGCACCTTGCTCCATGCGCTCGCCGGCATCGTCCGCGCGGGTGCTGCCGGCGGACGCTGCTCGATATCGCTTGTGTCCGTCAAGCAGAATGCGTTGCATGCATAGAAAATAATTCTATCTCTGGTTAAAGAAAATATTAAATCGATCGGTTCCGGATATACCGCCGGGTAGGCGGGTAAGATTTATATGTTTCTTGGTTAGTACAAGAAGACATCAGGAGAGATTTTAGTTGAAATACATTGGTTGGCATGACAAACTCCTTCCTGAAGCAGGCGCTGCTGGCTCGTTTGCGGGCCACCGCCGGCGTCTCGTCTCCCCGGATCGCATTTTCCCCTTCGCTATCGGCCTCGTGTCGGCGGGCGGGCGTGCGCCAGAAACAGGTTGCCAGCGGGGGCAGTGATGGCCGTCATGGCCGATGATGCCCGCCCGACTGAATTAACCATAATAAAACCGGGAATTAAATAATCAGCAAATTTCGGGGATTGGCCTGGCGAATATGCGGTCTGGATTCGATTGCATCCAATCCTGGAAAGCCATGGCCGAGGGGGGCTCTGATGAATGGCAATGCAGTAACGGTGGTGAAATGGAAACGAGTCAATGGCAAAGAGATATCCAGGTGGAAATGGCTGATGTGTCCTGCGCGCGCGAGGCCTTCGGACGAGTCGAGAAGGCGGTACGTGCGCTGGGCTTCGATATGTGCGCCTACGGCATCCGCATGCCGCTGCCCGTGTCCAAGCCCAGGACGATCATCCTCAACAACTTCCCGGCAGCGTGGCAGGCCCGCTATCAGGAGGCCAACTACCTCGGCGTAGACCCGACGGTGGCCCATGGCCGGCGCACCGCCGTGCCGCTGGTGTGGACGGACGACGTTTTTTCCGGCACCCGGGCGCTCTGGGAAGAGGCGCGGGCGGCCGGCCTGAGGGTAGGGTGGAGCCAATCCTGCTTCAGCGCCAACGGCGTGGGCGGCATGCTTTCGATGGCGCGCTCGTCCACCCCGATCTCCCGCGGCGAACTCGATAGCTGCGAACTGCGGATGCGCTCGCTGGTCTGCATGACCCACGCCACGCTCTCCCGCATCCTGTGCGCCGAGTTTCCGCCCATGCCAACGCACAAGCTGACCCGCCGCGAGACCGAGGTCCTGCGGTGGGCCGCGGACGGCAAGACCTCGGGCGAGATCGCAAGCATCCTCAAGGTGTCGGTGGATACCGTCAATTTCCACATCAAGAATGCAGTGCACAAGATGAACGCCACCAACAAGACGGGGGCAGTCGTACGGGCGGCCATGCTCGGCTTGTTGCACTAGACAGTGCCCTGACTCACGACTTCGTTGAACAAGCCAGCCGATAGGACGCGCGATCCGTCGCCACCAATGCCCGCAAGGCTTCAGCCTTGCCGCGCTTTGCTCCCAGGCTCACGCGCCTGTTCGACTGACTTATCGCTTCAACGAGTTTCAGACGCTGGACACCAGCCTGCCGTACCATGACGTTTTGCCGGGCGTAGCCCTCCCGGCTTCGGAGTCTGCCGTGTCGACAAGAACCATTGGAATCGGATCGATGAGCTTCAAGCTGTGCGCGACCCTGCTGGTCGCGGCGGCGCTGCTCTATCCGTTCGCGGATCCGCAGGCCCGCTCCGGCGTGCTGGCTTCGGTCTGGCAGACCGGGTGGCTGTCGGTATCCGCCGTGGTGCTCGCTTTTCTCGCCGCGGTCGGCTTGTATTGCCGTTCGCTGCAGCGCTGCCTGGAGCGGGTCGGCCCGGCTGCGCGGGCGGCGCAGCCGGCATCGGTCTGGCTGATGTTCCTGCTGCCGTACAACTTCGTCGAGGACTTTTATATCGTCGCCAATGTCAGCCGTTCGATACGCGCGGAAGCCGCCACCAATGCGCGGCTGACTGGCCTGACGGGCTTCGGCTTCGTCTCCGGCTTTGGCTGGTGCGCGGCGCAGATCGTGTCGCTACTGCCCAATTTCGTCGGGGAACTGGCAGGCGGTGTCGCGCTGCTGTGCTGGGTGGCGCACTGGCGCCTGGTGGCGAAGGTGAACCGCCTGCTTGCGGCGCCCGGCGAGAGCGTGGCGGCGCCGGGTGCGTCCCGGTCCCCCCAATAGGGCGGTGCCGGGCTCGCCGCGACGGGGCTGCGCACGCCAGGGCATGGCTCACGGCCCGTCGCTGATGCGCACATCGCTGAGCGAGATCAGGCGCGGCTGCTCGATCAGTGCGGCGGCCGCGTCGACCAGCGCCTGGCGCTGTGCATCCTCGACCACGATGCCGGCCTCCGGCAGTGCGCCAGCCAGGTATTCGAGCAGGACCGCATCGTCGAGCCGGTACGCCGGCAGCGTGCCGCGGTGCAGATGCCAGGCCAGCGCGGCGCATGCCGCCGCGTGCAAGCCGACGTATTGCTCGGCCAACTGCATCACGCGCACCGTGTCTTGGCCCAGGGATTCCAGTTCCAGCGCCGCGTGGCAGGCCGCCAGCCAGAGCCGCAGGCGCGTCTCCAGCGCGGTGAGCGCCTGTTCCAGGGCTGGCGGCTGCGCTGCCTCGCGCCGCACCGCCTGCATTTCGAAGAAGGCCGCAAGCAGGCTGTCTTCCCCATTGGCGGTCAGGCGCAACTGGCTTTGCGCGGGCCAGCCTTTGCTGCTTTCGTCGCGCCACAGCAGCGGTCTGACCTGATCCAGGTGGCCCGTGCCCAGCCCGGCCTCCAGCTTCCGGCGCAGGCCCGCGCCGAGCGCGCGCAACTGCGTGGCGACCAGGCTCAGGTTGACCTGCGTGCTGCCGTCGAACAGGCTCACCACCTGGCTGTCCCGCATCAGCTTCTGGAAGACGCCCCAGGGGTACTCGCTGCGCACGTAGTGGCGCGCGCCTAGCACCAGCGCCAGTTGCCGGGCTATCTCCTCGCATTGGGCGGGCACATGGCATTTCGCCACCGCGGATAGCAGGCTGAGCTCGGCGGGGTTGGCGGCGATGGCGCGACAGGCTATCTGGGCCACCAGGTCGGCCACCAGGATGCCGGCATAGCTTCGCGCAAGCTTGGCCTTGACCATGGGAATGTCGGAGGCCAGCTTCCCGTAGAGCCGGCGCCCATACGCGAACCTGAAGGTGAGGCGGAACAGGGTGTCGACAGCGCCAAGGGAGAAGCCCGCGCACAGCACGCGCGAGATCTGCAGCGTCTTGAGCACCGTGAAGAGGGCGGCTTCCGGGCCGCAGACAAGGGCGTCGGCGCCGCATGGATGATCGTGCAGCTGGAAGCCGCTGATGTCGGCGCCGCGGATGCCCAGCGTGCGGATCTTGGGGTGGGAGCGCCATGTGGTGGCGGCGCTGTCGGCGTCCTGGGGCCGGCGCAGCCACAGCAGCCCCAGCGCCGAGCCGCCGTCGGCGCGCTCGACGCGGCAGAGCACCGTCAGGCTGGCGCCGCGCCGGCCGTTGTTGATCAGCCATTTGCTGCCGCTGGCCAGCAGGCTGCCGCCCTGCTGCCGTACCAGGAACTCGGTGGAGAGGATGTCGCTGCCGTGTTCCTTCTCGGTGAGCGCCAGGCAGGCCAGGCCGCCCTGGCGCAGCAGGTCCGCCGCCTGCCGCTGCTGTGCGGGACTGCCCGCCAGCCAGATCGGTATGCTGCCCAGCATGGTCTGGCCGAAGGCGATGGCGGTGGTCAGATCGCGCCGCGAGATCAGGCGTGACATCAGCATGGTGCGCTCCAGCTCGGCCAGTGCGCCTCCCAGCGCCAGGGGGATCAGCTGTTCGAAGCAGCCGAGTTCCCGCAGGGAATCCAGGTGCGCTTGTGGAAAGGCCTCCTGCTCGTCGAGTTCGAGCGAAGCATGGAAGTTGATGGCCGAATGTGCCTGTACCGGATCGCCCAGCGCGGCTTCGAGAGCCTCGCCGAACTGGATGGCTTGTTGGTCCATGATTTTTCCTCGGAATGGAATTGGGGAAAGGGAAAGGTGTGCGCCTGGCGCAATGCCGCCGGGACAGCGCCCGGCCGCCTGGCATGGCGGCTTCAGCGTGGCGGGCGCGCTGGTGGGGCAGGCCGGGGCAAGGCGGGCGTCACCAGGACATGGGCGGCGCCGGCGTCCTGGTGGCAAAGCGCGCGCCAGCCATTGGCCTCCCGCGCGAGCGTGCCGGTGTCCTGGCCGGCATCATCGAACGCTGGCCAGGGCGCCACGGCTTGCCATACCGGCCGGTCGGGCCCATGCCAGTCGCGCAGGCGCAAGGCACACGCGAAACGGGCGAAACCGTGCTGTCCAAGCGCCTTGAAGAGTGCCTCTTTCAGGCACCAGAGAAAGGCGCGCGCTTCCGTGGGCAAGCCGCCCAGGGCGCGGCGTATCACCCACACCTCCGCAGGCCACAGCAGCGTGTCCAGGCTGCGCGCCCGCACGGCGTCGAAGCCCTCGACGTCGACGCCCACCGGCACCTCTCCGACCGCGGCCATGGCAATGCGCCTGCCGTGGCTGATCGAGAGATGCACCGCTTTGCCGGTAAAGACCGGTCGGCCGTCCTCGCCGTTGCGGATGTGCCATGCGTGCGCGGCTTCGGTGTCCAGGGGGCGCCTGTCCGCCAGCAGGATGCGCAGCGCCTGCTTGCCGGCCAGGCGGCCGCCGAGCCATTCGATCTGGCGTTTGCGCATCGGGAAGCCCTGGAGCCGCGACAGTTCTTCGGCATGGAGCCACGCACTGGCCGGCCAGCCGGCGCAGGCGTGCTCCGGGCACTGCTCGGCCAGGGCGTCCAGGTCGATACGCCAGCAGCGGATGCCTGCCGTGTGCGGCGTGGCGAAGCATGGCTTCAGGCTGGCGGGCGGTTCAAGCACGGCGCGCGTAGCCCGGGGGGACAGGGGCGCCGGCGATCTGGCGTACCACGCTGGCCATTTCGGAGAAGCGCGCCTGCAGGCTGTGGAACAGCGGCAGCTTCATATCGCGCTCGAACGCCTCCCGGGAGCTGACCAGGATGATTTCGAAGAAGTCGAACTCCGCGTTGCCGGCGGCTTCGTGCATCTCGAAGCGCACCACGCTGGGCAGGTCGCGGCAGGCGGCGTAGTCCACCTCCCTGACCCACTTCACGAATGCGGCGCGGTGGTCCGGGTGCTTGAGCCGGATATGGTCGATGATGGTGAGCATGTTTCAGTCTGCCTCGCAGGTTTCCAGTCGGGTTTCCAGGTGGATGAGACCGGCCTCGCCGTCCAGCGTCAGCCAGTCTCCGGTCTTGATGCGTGCCGTCGCGGTCCTGGTATTGACGACGCACGGTACGCCGAACTCGCGCGCGACGATGGAGCTGTGGGACAGCATGGAGCCCACATCGGTCACGATGCCGCCGGCCAGCGCGAACAACGGGGTCCATGAGGCGTCGGTAAAGCGCGTGACGATGATCTCGCCCCTTTGCAGTTCGCCGGCTTGCCCGGTCAGGTCGTGGATGACGCGAGCCTTCGCGCGTACGCGGCCCCGCGAGGTGCCCAGGCCTTTCAGGCTGCCGGCCGGGTCGCCCTGCCTGCCGTCGGCTGCATGCCCGGCCTGGCCGAAGAAGGTCAGCGGGGGCTCTTCGCCGCTCTCGTGGGCGAGGTGCTGCCGGCGCGCCGCGTCGATCTTCGTGCGGGGAAAGCATTCGGCCGCGCTGGCATAGCCATTGGCGTAGGTCATGAGATCCTCGAAGTCCAGGTAGGCAAGTTCGCTCTCGTCGAGCAGCAGGCCCTGCTGGCGCAGCCGCCGTGCCAGCTCGCACAGGACGCGCCGCACCAGCCAGATCGAGGTGATCATGCTCATCCGGGTTTCCTCCCGCATGCGGCTACAGGCGCAGTACAGGCGGATGACACGCCGCAGCGCGGCCCGCTTGAGCGCAGGCAGCTTGCGCAGCAGGGTCTCGGTGTCGTCGTGCGGGGTGTCGTCGGCGCCGGCCAGGCGCTGCTCGACCGTATTGCCGCGCGCCAGGTAGATCTTCATGATCTGGAAGACGTAGGCCGGGTCGTCGATCCAGCGCGGATGGCTCAGCTCCATCTCCTGCCGGGCGCGCACGCCGTTCTCGCGCATGAAGGGTGCAAGCTGCTCGTCCAGGAAGGCGATGCCTTCGGCGTCTTCCTTGAGCCGCGCCAGCAGCTGCTTTGCCGGGAGCGCCCGGAACAGCGATTCGACCTTGGGGTACCGTGCCACGGCCCGGGCCAGGTCCCAGATGTCGCGCGCGCAACGGATGGTGCGCAGGTTCGACATATCGCCTTTCAGGCGGTTCTGCAGCTGCGCGCCCTCGCCGGGCAGCCACGACTGGCAAAGCTGTTCCAGCATGCCGTATATGCCGAAGGCGTTGATATAGAACGGCAGGTAGCCGATATGCATGGCGCGGAAGTAATCCAGCGCATGCGTGAGTTCCTCGCGCAGCTGGTTCAGTTCCATGCCGGCCAGGTCCAGGCCGGTGGCGCGGTCGAATTCGCGATAGCGCGACGCCACCATGCGGCTGGCGCGGGATTTCGCGCCAGCCAGCTCGGCCATGGTCTTCCAGAGCCAGTACGCGCCGGAGCGCCAGCGCGAACCGCGGTGCCGCTCGCCGTAGGGATTGCTGTAGTCCGCGAGATCCACGTCCTCGCTCGCGAAGCGCTGCAGGAACGGGCGCTGGTCGAAGCCGGCCGGCGTTTGCGAGAGGAGGTAGGCGGTATAGGCCACGTTCAGGTAGACGTGGCCCTTGAAGTAGCCCATGTACTCGTCCGGGTCGCCCAGGTCCAGCAAGCCGATGCCGGTGCCGCAGGCCCGGTGCACCTTGTACTGGTAATGCCGGGAGAAGGACAGCCCCAGGGGCGTCATGCGGCCGGTGAAGATCTCGCCGATATCCATGCGCGACCACAGGGCGCGCCGCGCCACCTCCGGTGAAGGCCGGCCCTGGTGCGGCGATTCCGCCTCGGGCGCGGGCGCGTCCGCGGCCATGGGGGTGATGGGCCGGCTTTGCAGCAGCCAGATGCCGTCTCCGTGCTGCGCCCATTCGATGTCCTGGGGGCTCCCGAACAAGGCATTGCACTGCTGCAGCAGACGGCCGATGGCGTGCGTCTGCTGGCCGTCCAGCACCGCCGTGCCGCGCCATTCCGGCGCCAGCATCTGTTCCTCGATCCGGCGCGCTGCGGCGTTCCAGCGCATGGCCGAAGGCTTGGCCTGCACCTGGGCGCCGAGCGGCGACAGCACGGCGGCTTCGAGGATGTACAGGTCGGAGGCGATGCGGCCCGACACCAGGCCCTCGCCCAGGCCGTAGCAGGCTTCGATCAGGATCTGGTCGCTGCGCTGGTTGAGCGGATTGTGCGCGAAGGCCACGCCCGCGCGCTCCGCCGGCACCATGGCCTGCACCACGACGGCCATGGCCGGTACGCGCGTCCCCGGCGCGCCGCCGGCGCCGCTATCGATGCGCAGGCTGCGGCGATAGGCCAGCGCCTCCCGGTTCAGCAGCGATGCCCAGCAGTCCCGGATATGATCCAGCAGGCGGTCGGGCCCTTCGACGCACAGGTAGCTGTCGTGCTGGCCGGCGAAGGAGTGCTCGGCCGAGTCTTCGCCCGTCGCCGACGAGCGCACCGCAACCGGACCCGAGCCGAGCGCCGCATAGGCCTGGAGGATGTCGTCGCGTGCCTCGGCGGGAAAGGTGCCACGGCGGATGCGCACGGCGATGCCGGCTATTTCCGCCTCGCTGTCCCGGGCCCAGGCGGCATCGAGATGAATGCCGTTGCCATGCAGGAAGCGCTCGAAGCTGGCGACGGGCAGACAGAAGCCGGCCGGCACCGGCAAGCCGTGCGCGTGCATCCTGACCAGGCTCCACCCCTTGCCGCCGAGCCGGTCCGGGCCAAGCCCGGCGGCGGCATCGAAGCTCAGCGCCCAGCGCTGCGCCGCGTCGTGGTGCAGCGGCCGGCTGCCAGCTTGCGCACCGCTTCCGGGAGCGGTGTCGGCCAAGGGCTGGCCAAGGGGAACAAAAGCGGTGGCCAGGCCATTCGCGGCGGCACTGGAAGTCAGCGTGTCCATGGAAACTCCCGGAATGCGATGTGGTGAATTGGATGTGATCAAGGGCAGGAACTGGAAGCGATCGGGTGCGTGCCAAGGGCGCATCGGCGCATCGGCGGAGCGGGCGCCGGACAAAGGGATGCCGGCATCAACCCGTATCAGCCGGTGCTGGCCAGGAAGGCGAAGTAGCTCTCGCCGGGCAGCATCCGCTTGTCGTCCACCCGCGTGAAGCCATGGTTCTGCAGCTGCTGCCTGAGTTCCTCGCGCCGCGGCAGGCCACTGTCCTCGTCCGACAGGGCCCACCACAGGTGCAGTGCCGCCACGGCGGCGCTGCCGCCCCGGCAACTGGTGGTCAGCAGCAGCCGCCCGGCGGGCTTGAGCAGCGCGCGCACCTTGCGCAACAGCGCGTCGCGGCGCTCGCCGCTGAAGTAATAGATGTTGTTGTGCAGGGTGACCAGGTCGAAGCGTTCGGCGCTGTCGAAGCCGAGGATGTCGGCATGCTCGATCCGCACTGCGCCGTCCAGGCCGCTGGCGGCCAGGTTGCGGCGGGCGGCATCGGCCACCTCCGCCTGGAAGTCCATGGCGAGCAGCCGCAGCCCGGGATGCCGGGCGCGCATGTAGCAAAGGTAATGGCCGGCGCCGCAGCCTATCTCCAGCACCGAGGCATTCTGTGCCCGGCCGGGCATGCCGGAGATCGCCCAGTCGATGGCCTCTTCGACCAGGGGCTCCAGCACGCGCGACGAGCGCGCGATCAGTTCTCCGTCCTGGTCCGCCAGCGTGTAGCGGCGGGCGTCCCGCAGGCGTTGCGGCGCCTGCAGGATGGCGTCGTAGTGATAGCGGGTGACTTCCTCGAACAGCGAGCCGAGCACGGCATTGCCGGACGGCGCGAGCAGCCTGGACAGCCGTCCCTTCAGGCGGTAGCGGCCATCCTTGAGCGCCAGCTCGCCGGCCTTGACGCCGCAGTCCAGCCACGCTTCCACCGCGGCCAGCTGGCCGTTGCCCAACTGCAGGTGCCGGGCGATTTCGTCGAGCTTGCTGGGCTGGCGCGACAGCAGGCCCAGCAAGCCGCTGGACCCCGCCGCCGCCGCGAACGCGCAGCGGTAAACGTGATTGGCCTGGGTGCCGAGGCGCAGCAGGGCCAGCAGGTTTTTTTCCAGGATCAGTTTTCGCAAGGTTGCGAGGTTCATGGTGCGTGGGTCCGCCTGAGTTGAGAGATGCTGGCCATGCCGGAAGCGACGAGATGCGAACTACGAAATACGAGGTGCGAGAGCGCGTGTGGTCGGGGAAATGCCGGCGCCTTGCGTGTCAGAAGTACCAGTCCAGGCCGAGCTGGAACACCCGTCCCATCCGCCAGTACTCGCTGGCCACGCCATGGCGCCGGCCGGTGCCGGTGAGCGGACCGGCCAGGCTGGCGCGCAGCACCACATTGCGCTGCGGCGTGTACCTGGCCGCCAGCGTCAGTTGCTGGCCGTGGTCGCTGAGGTTGGCAAACCACAGCGCATCGAGATGCACCAGCGGGTGCGCCTGGTAGGAGACGGAGGTGCCCAGGTACTGCCTGCCCGTGCCGATCCAGGGCAGGTCGGCAAAGCGGCTGATGGGCGTCTGGTGCAGGTACTCGACGGTCCCCACGGTATTGGCCGCCAGTTTCACGCTGCTGCCCAGCACCGCGCGGTGGCCCCAGTTGCTGCCGGTGCCGCCGCCATTGGCGCAGCCCCTGGCCGCATTGCCGTTGCGCCGGTACCAGAGCGCCTCGCCATACCAGTCGGCCCCCGCCAGGCCGGTGACCAGGTGCCCCGCCGCGAGCAGGTCGCAGTTGCGGCGCTGGCCGACGTAGGCGAAGGACTTGGTGGCCTCGCCGTTGAATTCCAGCCGCTGCAGCCATTTGGCCTGGGTGCCGGCCTTCGCGTCCTGGTCCAGGCTGACGATGCTCACGCTGTTGAGCCGCTCGCTCAGGTAGTAGTCGAGCCGCGCCGCATCCACCCCCGGCTTGTAGAGACGCTCTACGTCGCCGGGCAGGAACGGCGCATAGGTATCGGCCGGCGCCCACAAGCGCGTCAGCGACAGGCTGATGGGTTGCCGTCCCACGGTGTAGCGCCCGCTGGCGAAGCTGCCCTGCGCGTACATCCAGTCCATGCCGGCGGTCTGTTGCGAACGGTCGCCGCGCTCGCGCAACGCCAGGCTGCGCAGCCGGTCGGCATGGGCCTGGCCGTCCAGCAGGGAGCGCAGCGCGCCCGCCTGCGAAGCGCGCCAGTCTTCCATATTGAGGTGGGCCACCCAGCGGATGGCACCGTAGGTCGCCTCGTAAGTGAGGCGCAGCGTCGACGTGCTGGCGTAGGCGGTACGCTGCTGTCCCTCCGGCTTGCTGGCGATGCCGCGAAACTGGAAGACGCCGCCCAGGGCCGCCGCTTGCGCGGCCCGGTCCGGGTTCTCCAACTGGTCGAGCACGTCGACCTCCTGCGAGACGGCTCGCGGGTTGGTCAGCAGCGCCAGCAGCAGCACCACGCAACCCTGGCCGGATAAGCGGCGGAAGGACCGGCAGCACAGCCTAGGCAAAGGCATGGACCTGCTCGGCCGCGTTGTCGGCAACGATCATGCCGTCGTGCAGGGAAATGACGCGCTTGCCGCGGCCGATGACCTGCGGATCGTGGGAGCTGAAGACAAAGGTGATGCCTTCCTCTTCGTTGAGCCGCACCATCAGGTCCATCAGGTTGCGGGCCGATTTGGAATCCAGGTTCGCGGTGGGCTCATCGGCGATCACCAGCTTGGGCCGGCTGGCGATGGCGCGCGCCACGGCGACGCGCTGCTGCTGGCCGCCGCTGAGCTGGTCGGGAAAGCGGTGCATCAGCGCCTTCAGGCCCAGCTGCGAGAGGACTTCCTGCGAGACCTTGCGGCGCTCGGCCGCCGGCCTGCCCTGGAACTCCATGACCATCTCGGTATTCTCGGCGGCGCTCAGCACCGGCATCAGGTTGTAGGCCTGGAACACGAAGCCGATCTCGTCGCGGCGGATGCGTGCCAGCTCCGCGAGCGAGGCTTGCGCCAGCGCGCGGTTGCAGAAGGAAAGCTGGCCCGAGGTGGCGGTGTCAAGCAGGCCGACGATGTTCAGCAGCGTGGTCTTGCCCGAGCCCGAAGGGCCCGCGATCACGGCAAAGTCGCCGCGGCGGATGGTCAGGTCGATGCCGTTGAGGGCGTTGACGGACTGGTGCTTCTGCCGGAACACCTTGCTGATGCCGCGAAGCTGGACGATGGGCGCGAAGGTGTCTTGCTCAGCCATGTTGACTCGCTTGTAGTGGGGAAAGACGGCCGGCCTTGATGGCCGGGTAAACCGTGACGACCACGGTCAGCAGGAACACGAAACCCGCGCCGAACAGCAGCTTGTCCGGCTGCAGGGACGAGTAGAAGCGGTCCGGCAGCAGCACCCCGCCTGCTTCCAGGCTGGTGCCGAAGATCTCCCGGAAGTTCAGGCCCTCGGTGGCGAAATGCAGGTGGGCGGAGTAGCCGATGGCCAGGCCCAGCGCCACGCTGAACGCCGCCAGGTACAGCGCCTCGCGCAGCACCACGCGGGTCACCAGCGCGGGCTGGGCGCCGAGCGCGAGCATCACGCTGAATTCGCGCGCGCGCTTCATCACCGACATCACGATGGTGTTGAGGATGCCCGCCGCCACCACGATGAAGACGATCACCATCAGCAGGTACATGCCGGCCGCATCCAGCATCACCGCCGAGTACAGCTCCGGCGCCGCCTCGCTCCAGCGCCGCACTTGCAGCGGCTGGTCCCGCAGCACCTGGCGCAGGGCGGCGGCGGCCGCGTCCAGCGCGGACTCGTCGTGCAGGTAGAGTGCGATCTCGCTGACTTCGTCGCCGGTGCGCGCCAGCCGCTGCGCTTCGGCCAGGGGCAGCTCGACCCAGAAGGCATCCAGCTCGACCATGCCGGTATGGAAGATGCCGGCGACACGGAAGGCCGCCCGCGCGAAGTCGGAGCCGGTGGCGGGCTTTACCGTCAGGGTCAGGCGGTCGCCCAGCCCCACGGCGAGCGAGCGCGCCAGGCGCGAGCCGATCACGATCGGCGGCAGCTTGCCGCCTTGCGCGCCGGCGTCGTCCTGCGCCAGCGGCTCGCCCGTCAGGATGGCTTTCCGGTCGGCGATACCGGACACCTGCGATTCGAGCCGCGGCACCACGCCCGACGCTGTCACCGCCACGGTATTGCCGCCGGCCTGTGCCATGGCATTCAGCCGCAGCCGCGGCACCACGTGGCTGGCCATCGGCAAGGCCGCCTGCAACTGGCCGGAGAGGGCCTCGCCCTTGCCGATCAGCCGGTCCAGGCCCGGGTTGTCGGCATAACCGCGCTGGGAAACGATCAGGTGGCCGAGGCCCATCCGGACCCCGACGTCGATCATGGCCCTGTGGCCGCCGTCGGACAGTCCCTGGAACACCGTCATCAAGGCCACCGTGGCGACGATGATCAGGGCCGTCAGCGCGCTGCGCCGCCGGTTGCGCAGCAGGTTGCGCATCGCGAGTCTGTGTTCCAGGGTCATTTGATCGTCAATCCTTGTGCGGCGGGAATGCGCGTTGCCACTGCCGCCGGCACCAGCGCGGCCAGCAGGTTGATGAAGAACAGGCACAGCAGCGGGATCAGGGCGTTGATGGGCGCCAGGCTGGCGCGCAGCACCGGCGCCACGCTGACGCCCGACATCGAGAAGCCGCCGAAGGCGGAGACGTCCAGGCCGTGGAAGTGCAGATAGAGCTGGCCGAGGTAGCCCAGGCCAAGGCCCAGCAGGCAGGCCAGCGCGGTCAGCCAGAACGTTTCCAGCATGATCAGGCCCATGATGCGGCGCGGCGCCTGCCCGAGCGCCTTGAGCAGGCTGATCTCCTGCTGGCGCTCCAGCACGCTGACCAGCATGGTGTTGAGCACGCCGATGCCGGCGATCAGGAACACGATGAACACCAGCGTGCCCATCAGCGCCCGGTTGGAGGCGATCAGCGCCATGATGTCGGGCCGCAGCTGCGACCAGGCCTGCACGATGCGCGGCACCTGGCGCCCGGCCGGCGTGGCGTTCAGCGCCGCCGACAGTTCGCTGGCCACAGCGGCGGCTTCGCGCGGATCGCGGATGCGGATGGCGAGCTCGTGCGCCTGCCCGTCCAGCAGCAGCATCTTCTGCAGGTCTTCCACGTGGATCAGCATGCGGCTGCGGTCGGTGGTGTCGAGTCCCGCCCGCGAGATGCCGACCACCTGCATGTCGATGGTGCTCTGCGCGCCCAGGGTGTTCTCGTAGAGCAGGCTGACGCGGTCGCCCACGTGCGCGCCCAGGTTGCTCGCCAGCTTGCTGCCCAGCACCACGCCGGGCGGCAGCCCGGGCCCGGGCGCGAGCCGCTCGGCGATCTCGGCGGTCTGCTCGGCGCGCATGGCCGCGGCGACGGCGTCCGGCGCGCGCGGCGCGTCTTCCAGCCTGGCGAAGGCGTCGTCGACGGCCGCCGCGGTGAGCCGCTTGTCGAGCGCCGACTGGTCCGCGGTGAGCGGGCGGGCCGCCTTCCACGGGGTTGGCTGGCTGGCGACGAACCGCCCCTGCGCCAGGGTGCGGTGGATCGTGGTGACCTGGCTCTCGGGGCCGGGGTCGATGCCCATCAGCTGTACGCCGCTGGAGCGTTGTCCCCGGCTCAGGTAGCCCCAGGCATAAAGGCGCCGGCTCGCCTGGCTGACCTGCTCCGCTTGCCGCAGGAGCGCCATGTCGGCCGCGCCCGCCGGCACGGTCTTCAGTACCTGCCGCGTGGCGAGATAGTCCGGGTGGTGCACCTGGATATGCCCGACCTCGCCGTCGACGGTGCCCTTGATCAGGTCCAGGCTGAGGCCGTCCATGATGCCCAGGGTGGCCATGCAAAGCGACATCGCCAGGGCGATGCCCGAGCCGGCGACCAGGCTGCGTTTGCGGTTGCGGCGCAGGTTCCGCCATGCCATCTTGAATGTGGTGCTCATGGTAGTCGGGGCTCAGCGGAAGGCGCGTTCGGTAAATTCGTCGGACTTGAGGTCCAGGCCGAAGCGGATGCGTTTGTATTCGATGCGGGTGTACTCGCCGGGCTGGTCCAGCACGTTCATGGTCAGCCGGGTCGGCACGGCCTTGCCGTCCATCACGCGCACGTCCTCGTAGACCAGCGCCCGCACGGGCTTGTCGTCGTTCGCGCGGCGGAAGTACTCCACGCGTACCGGGTAAGCCTGCCTGTCGGCGCCGACGTAGAGGCGGTAGATCACCTTGCCCCACGACACCGGCGCGGTGGGCAGCGGCGTCAGCGCGATGGTGTAGTCCTCCACCGCCTGGCCGCCGGCATCCTTGCCCGGCGCGCTGCCGACCAGCACATAGCTGTAGTGCCTGGCGAGGTCGGTCTCGCGCATCAGGTCGTCGTTGGTGAAGTGGCTGCCCATCCAGTTATCGCCCAGCATGGAGTTGCCCATCACGGTGATGCGGTTGGTGCGCGGATCGTAGAAGCTGATCTTCTCGCCGACCTTGAGGGTGGCGTTGTCCCGCCACAGCGCCGGGCCCAGCATGCGCAGCAGCACCTTGGCCGCGGGCGCGCGGTCGTCGGTCATCACCAGCAGGTCGTACTCGCGCTCGAAGCTGGTCTTCTTGATCTTCATGCCCATGACCGCGGCCGAGGTCTTGCCGCGCAGGATGTGCTCGGCGCCGTAGATCCATTCGGCAAGCGTGCCGTTATCGACCGTCGTGGCGGCCCGGGCCGGGCCGGACGCCAGCACGGCGCAGGCCGCGCAGGCGCCCAGCAGTTTGAGGACTCGGAAAAGATGGGTGGGCATATGCATGGGCTTACTCCTGTGTACGGTGATGCGCCGCCGCGCAGCCGGCGGCGAGCGGCGGCGAGCAGAAGGCGGAAGGGTCGCGGCGATAGCGCAATGCCGGGTTGCCCGGGTGCAGGGGAACGCCGGCGCGGGCAATGAACAGCAGTTCCTCGTCGCAGCCCAGCAGATGGCCCAGCCGCGCGCGCAGGTCCGGATGCTGCAGGGCGACGCTGAGCGGGTGCAGGCTCAGCCCGGACGCGCTGGCCGCCAGCCAGAGCCGGGCGATGGCCTCGCCCGCCAGCACGTGGCGGCAGGGCGCCTGTGCGTGCGAGGCGGCGGTGCTCAGGTAGACCACGGCCGGGCTGCTGTGGATCAGGCGCTCGATCTGCGCGCCGACGCTTGCCGATGCGCCGAACGGCCCTAGCGCGCCGAGCAGCCGCGGATGCAGCAGTACGCGGTGCAGGCAGCGGCGCCACGCGGGCATGGGGCCGAACAGGCTCTGGATGTGAATGCCGGTGCCGTCGCGCGGCTGCCCGGCGCCGCCGAACACCAGGTGCCGGTAGGTCTCGCGCCAGGCCGCGCCATGGACGAAATCGCGCATGGCGTGCTGCCGGTAGAAGGCGCCGAGCTGGCTGTAGCGCAGGCCGGGCTGCACGGCGTGCCAGTGCCATTGCTGGCTTGCCGGCGCCCCCGCCAGGCTGTGCGGCAGCACGTCGTGCCGGGTCGCGTCGGGCAGGTCGAAACCGCCGTCGCCGGGGGCGTGGTAGAGGCCGCGCTCGGTGCGGCGCCGGTGCAGGGCCGCGGTCAATGCCGCCAGGCTGGGCGAGCGCCGGCGCGCATCGAAGGCGCCCAGCTCGATTCTCGCCAGCGGCTCCAGGGCGCCGTCCAGCATGTCCTGCTGCCCGCCGGGCAGCAGGCTGGCGCCAGCCTGCCAGCCTGACAGGCGCAGCAGGTTGAGCAGGATGGCTGCGAAGCCGCCGGCGCTCAGATGCATCTCGCCCCGCATGGCGGGCAAGGCGTTCAGCGCCCGGCGCCGGTCGATGCCGATCACCAGCGCATGCGGCGCCGCGGCGGGATCCGCATGCGGATGGCCGTGCGCGTCCAGCAGGCTCACATGCCAGGGCTGGCAGTTGTGCGAAGACGGCGCCAGCGCCGCCAGCGCAAGCAGTTGCCGTATCGCCTCCAGCCCGTCAGGCGGGCATGCCGCGCCGCGCTCCCGGCTCACGTCTTCTGCACCAGTTCGAAGCCATGCAGGCGGGCGAGCGCGCCGATCTCCCTGACCTGCGCGGTGCTGATGGCGGCTTTGCTGAAATCGCGCCGGATGCCGGCGAGGCCGAGCAGCAGGGTTTCCCCGGCGCAGGCGTAGACCTTGCCGCGCGCGAGACGCATGCCGGGCAGGTCGAAGTCCGGCGCCAGCGGCAGGTTGACGATGCCGCCGCGGATCAGGCGCACATTGGCGTGCGCCGTCAGCGAGGCGGCATCCACATCGCCCGGCACCGCCACGTCGCACACCAGCACGGCGCGGTCGGGGGCGAAGCAGGTGGCGTCGAGGAAGGTGCGCGCGCTATTGGACGCGCTGATCACGATATCCGCCTGGCGGCAGTGCGCCGGCGTATCGGTCAGGCGTACCAGCGACTCGCCCAACAGATACGCGGCCAGTTCGTCCGCGTCCGGCAGGGCGCCCGCGCCGAAGCGCCGGCGTACCCGTTCCATCAGCCGGCCCTCGGGCGCATCGGCCGCGCCGACGGCCTGCCGGCTATGCAGCGTTTCGAGCAGTTCGGCGGCGAGCGCCGCCACCACGGCCTGCAGGCGCGCCTGCGATCCGGCCCGCCCCAGCAGCAGCAGGCTGCCGCACTCCTGTGCCAGCAGGGTGGCGTGCACCTGGCCGATGTTGCCGGCGGCGCCTGCCACGGCCACGCAGGCGTCGGCCATGCGGATGTGCTGCTCGCGCGCCGCCTCGCGCACGGCGGCCATGCTGGTGGCCACGGTCAGTGCATTGCCGGTGGTGACGGCGGGATGGTCGTGGTCGAAGTCGGTGCAGTTGGCGGTGACGATCGAGGTATAGCCGCCGAAGCCGACCAGGCAGCAGCCGTCCTCCCTGGCCTGGCGGTAGGCATGGTGGACCTGGCCGCGGATCTGCCCGGACTTGTTGAAGCGCATGTCCACCTCGATGGCCTCGGCGTCCATCAGGATGCCGTACAAGGCCAGCTCCACCTCCCGGCCCAGCGGGGAACGCACGCGGCGGCGCGCCACCAGCTGCGGCTCCAGCGCGTGCTGCATGTGCACGCGCAGCTCGCCCAGCTGGTGGTCGGAGAGCGCGGCCAGGGCCGGGTCCCACTCGCGCAGGCTCTCGATATCGATCAGGTGGGCAATAAAGCCGACGCGCTCGCAAGGTGCCTGCAGGCTGGCCTGGACG
>NZ_JARJLM010000308.1 GCF_029335485.1 Cupriavidus basilensis | reverse complement strand
CGCGGCGGGCCTGCCGCCGCGCCTTGCGCTGCATATACCAGTAATGCGCCCGGTCCAGGTAGAGATACACCACCGGCGTGGTGAACAGCGTCAGCATCTGCGACAACACCAGCCCCCCAACCATCGCGAAACCCAGCGGCCTGCGCAGCTCGGAACCCGCGCCGTGCCCCAGCATCAGCGGCAGGCCGGAGAGCAGCGCGCACATGGTGGTCATCATGATGGGACGGAAGCGCAGCAGGCAGGCCTGGTAGATCGCTTCTTCCGGCTTCATGCCGCGGTCGCGTTCGGCAGTGAGCGCGAAGTCCACCATCATGATGCCGTTCTTCTTGACGATGCCGATCAGCAGGATGATGCCGATCAGCGCGATCACGCTGAGGTCATAGCCGCCTGCGAGCAGGATCAGCAGCGCGCCCACCCCGGCGGAGGGGAGGGTGGAGAGGATGGTGAGCGGGTGGATGTAGCTCTCATACAAGAGGCCCAGCACGATATACACGGCGATCAACGCGGCGGCGATGAGGTAGGGCTGCGACGCCAGCGAGGCGCCGAAGGCCTGGGCCGTGCCCTGGAACGCGCCGGAGAGCGTTTGCGGGCGCCCCATGCCCGCCAGCGTGGTGTTGATCGCCTTGACGGCATCGCCCAGCGCCACGCCCTGGGCCAGGTTGAAGGAGATGGTGACGGCGGGGAACTGCCCCTGGTGACTGATCGACAGATAGGCCGTGCTGTCGGTATCGATCTTGACGAAAGTGGACAGCGGGACCTGTTCGCCGGTCAGCGGCGAGGTGATGTACAGCCTATTGAACAGGCGCGGGTCTTCCTGCAGCGCCGGCGTGGCTTCCAGGATCACGTGGTAGCTGTTGATCTGCGTGAAGTACTGCGCCACCTGGCGCTGGCCGATCGCGTCGTACAGCGTGGCGTCGATCAGGGCCGGCGTAATGCCGAAGCTGGAGGCGCGCGCGCGGTCGATGGTCAGGCGCGCGGCGGCGGCGGCGTTCTGCTGGTCGGACGCCACGTCGCGCAGCTCGCGCAGTTTGCTCAGGCGTTCGAGGATGCGCGGCGCCCACTGGTTCAGTTCGTCGAGGTTGGAGTCCATCAGCGTGTACTGGTACTGCGTGCGCGACAGCCGCCCGCCCACGTTGATGTCCTGGCCGGCCTGCAGGAACAGGTTGGCGCCTTGCACCTGGGCCAGCTTCGGACGCAGCCGGGCGATCACCTGGTCGGCGCTGGCGGTGCGGCCCTCGTCCTTGGGCTTGAGGCTGATGAAGAAATTGCCGGTATTGAGGGTGTTCTGCCCGGCGCTCATGCCCACCGCCGCGACGTCGGGATCGGCGCGCACGATATCCGCCAGCTGCACCATGCGCTCGTTCATTGACCGGAAGGAGGCATCCTGGGCGGATTCCGCGATGCCGAACATGAAGCCGGTATCCTGTTGCGGGAAGAAGCCCTTGGGGATGTAGACAAAGAGCGCCACGGTGACGGCCACGGTGCCGATAAACGTGCACAGCGTAAAGAACTGATGGCGCATCACCACGTCCAGCGCGCGCTTGTAGCCCGCCAGCATGGCGTCGAAGCCATGCTCGAACCACTGGTAGATGCGCCCGTGATGGTGGCCGCGCGGCGGGGTCAGGTAGAGCGAGCACAGCATCGGCGTCAGCGTCAGCGAGACCAGCACCGACACCACGATGGTGAGCGTGACGGTGACGGCGAACTCGCGGAACAGCCGCCCGACGATACCGCCCATCAGCAGCAGCGGGATGAACACCGCCACCAGGGAGACCGAGATCGACACGATGGTGAAGCTGATCTCGCCGGCGCCCTTGAGCGCGGCTTCCATCGGCGACATGCCGTCTTCCACGTGGCGATAGATGTTCTCCAGCATCACGATGGCGTCATCCACCACGAAGCCGACCGCGATGGTCAGCGCCATCAGCGAGAGGTTGTCGCGGCTGTACCCGAGCAGGTACATGCCGCCGGCGGTGCCCATCAGGGCCAGCGGCACGGTGACGCTGGGAATCACGGTAGCCGCAACGTTGCGCAGGAACACGAAGATGATCATCACCACCAGCGCGATGGTCAGCACCAGCGTGAACTCCACGTCCGCCACCGAGGCGCGGATGGTCTGGGTGCGGTCCGCCAGCGTATTGACGCTGATGGTCGGCGGGATAGCGGCCTGCAGCTTGGGCAGGGCGGCGCGGATGCGGTCCACCGTTTCGATCACATTGGCGCCCGGCTGCTTGGTGACGGCCAGGATGATGGCGCGGCCATTGTGGAAGGTGTTGCCCGCCGGCGCGGCCGCGCCGGCAAAGCCCCAGCCCGCCAGCTTGGCGTTCTCCGGGCCGTCCACCGCCACGCCGACGTCGCGCACGCGCACCGGCGCGCCGTTGCGGTAGGCCAGCACCATGTCGTTCCAGGCAGACGCCTTGGTGACCTGGTCATTGGTGTAGACGTTGAAGGCCTTGGTGCGGCCATCGGTACTGCCGGTGGGCTGGTTGACCGTGGTGGTGGCAATCACGTTGCGCACGTCTTCCAGGCTCATGCCCATGGCAGAGAGTTTCTGCGGGTCCACCTGGACGCGCACGGATGGCTTCTGCTGGCCGCCGATATTGACCAGCCCCACGCCGGAAATCTGCGAGATCTGCTGCGCCAGCACGTTGTCGGCGTAGTCGTTGATCTCGGTCAGCGGCAGGGTGTCGGACTGCACCGCCAGCACCAGGATCGGCGAGTCGGCCGGGTTGATCTTGCGGAACGTGGGCGGGGTCGGCAGGTTGCCGGGCAACTGGCCGCTGGCAGCATTGATGGCGGCCTGCACGTCCACCGCTGCGGCATCGATGCTGCGGTTGAGGTCGAACTGCAGCGTGATCTGGGCGTTGCCCTGCGCGCTGGTCGAGGTCATCTGCGTCAGCCCGCTGATCAGCGAGAACTGGCGCTCCAGCGGCTGCGCCACGTTCGACGCCATGGTTTCCGGACTGGCGCCGGGCAGGTTCGCCGACACCTGGATGGTGGGGAAATCCACCTGCGGCAGCGGGGCGATGGGCAGCAGCGGCCACGCCGCTACGCCGACCAGCAGCACGGCCAGCGCCAGCAGCGAGGTGCCGATCGGGCGCTTGATAAAGGTTGCTGAAATGCTCATGGCCGTGCGTTCCCGGCGCTGCTTTGTGCGGCGGGGGCCGGTGCGGCTCCGGAGCTCGCCGCCGCGGTGGCCGCCGGCGCTGCCTCGCTCACGCGCGTACCCGGCTTGAGCTTGTACTGCCCGTCCACCACCACCCGCTCGTCGGCCGCCAGGCCCTTGGCCACGATGGCCTTGGCGTCCTGGATCTCCGCTACCTCAATCGTGCGGGAGGCGACGGTATGGTCCGGCTGCACCACATAGACATAGGTGCCGGTCTGGCTGCGCTGCACGGCCGAGGCCGGAATCGTCAGCGCCTGGTCGCGCTCGCCCAGCACCAGGCGCGCGTTGACGTACTGGCCCGGCCATAGGGTATGCGTCGGATTGGGAAAACGGCCCTTGAGCTGGATGGTGCCGGAAGTTGTGTCGATGGTGTTGTTCAGCAGGATCAGCCCGCCGCGCCCGAGCACCGTGCTGCTGCCGCGCTCGCTGGCCTCGACCGCCAGCGGCGCGTGGCTGGCCTGCATGGCGCGGTTGATGCGCTGGAATTCGCCGTCGGGCAGCGTGAACACCACGTCGATAGGGTCGATCTGGCGTATTACCACCAGCCCGTTGGCATCCGCCGCGTGCACGATATTGCCCGGGTCGACCAGGCGTGCGCCAACGCGCCCGGCCAGCGGCGCCGTGATGGTGGTGTAGTCGAGTTGCACGCGGGCGACGTTGATCAGGGCCTCGTCGGTCTTCACCGCGGCGGCCAGCTGGGCCACCTGCGCGCGCTGGGTGTCCAGGGTTTGCTGGGTGGTGGCGTTTTCCTTGATTAGACCCTCGTAGCGCTGCAGGTCCAGCCGGGCGTTGGCGAGCTGTGCTTCGTCGCGCGCCTTCTGCGCCATGGCCTGCTGCAACTGTGCCTGGAAGGTGCGCGGGTCGATCTGCGCAAGCAACTGGCCGGCCTTGACGTCCTGGCCTTCGACAAAGCCCACCCGGTCGAGTTGGCCGTCCACGCGCGCTTTGACCGTCACCGTGGCCATGGCTTGCACGGTGCCCACGCCGGACAGGCCGATGGGTACGTTTTCGCGCTTTACCAGCGCGCTGGAAACCGAGACCGCAGGCACCGGGGGCTGGGCCGGGCGCGGCGCCTGCATGCGCCTGAGCGGGCCGGTGGCGAACCAGGCCAGGGCGGCCAGCACAAGCACGGCGAGGCCGATCAGGACGGGATTGCGGCGGGAGGACGGGGTCGCCATGGAAAGCCTTGGTAAATGGTCTGCCGATGCAAATCAGGGTTGGACTGGGCCGCCCCGGCCACCGATGCCGGCAGCGGAGGGCGGACTGGGCATGGCGGGCATCGCAAGCTCGGCGGTTGGCGAGGCGGCAGGGCCCGGGGTGCCGGCGCGGCCGGCGGCAGCCAGCGCATCGCTGTGCCAGCCGCCGCCGATCGCCTTGATCAGCGCGACGCTGGCGGCCAGCTCCCGGCCACGCAGCTGGATAGCGGTTCGCTCGTTAGACAGCGAGAGAGCCTGGGCTGTTACCACCGAAAGATAAGATGCGGTGCCGGCCCGGTATTGCGCCAGGCTCACGCGTTCGGCTACGCGGGCGGCTTCCACCGCGTGGTCCTGAACCACCACTTCCTCGTCGAGCACATGCAGCGCCGAGAGGTTGTCCTCCACCTCCTGCAGGCCACCGAGCACTGTTTGCCGATAGCTGGCCACGGCCGCGTCGTAGGCCGCCACGGCCTGGTCATTCTGCGCGTTGCGCAGGCCGCCGTCGAAAATGGTGCCGGCCAGTGCCGCGCCCAGCGCCCATACCCGGCCGGGCGGACCGAACCAGTTGGCAAGGCTGCCGCTGCTGCCACCTCCCATCGCCGATAACACCAGCGACGGATAGTATGCGGCGCGCGCTACGCCGATATTGGCATTGGCTGCCGCCATGCGGCGCTCGGCGCCGGCGATGTCGGGGCGGCGTTCCAGCAGCGCCGAGGGCAGCCCCGGCGGCACGGCCAGCGGGCGCATCGTGAACGCCTCGGGCGCCAGCGTGAACTCGGCCGGGGCGCGCCCCAGCAGTACCGCGATGGCGTGCTCGAGCTGGCTGCGCTGCACATCGAGATCGATCGCCTGTGCCTGCGCCGCATTCAGCGTCACCTGGGCCAGCGCGACGTCGCCCTCGGTCGCCACGCCCGCGCGGAACTGGCTCTGGGTCAGCTTTAGCGAGGTCTGGTAGGCGGCGATGGTACGGGTATAGAGATCCTTGAGCACGTCGGTCACGCGCAACTGGATGTAGTCCTGCGCCAGCTCGCCCTGGATGGTCAGGCGGGCGCCGGCAAGGTCGGCGGCACTGGCCTGCGCGTTGTCGCGTGCCGCTTCGATGCTGCGCCGCACCCGCCCCCACAGATCGACTTCCCAACTAGCGTCGAGATTGGCTACGTGCGTGTTCGACACCGCCTGGACGCCCAGCGTATTGGTGTGGGCGCGCCCCACCGATGCGTTGGCGCCAAGCGTTGGGAACAAGCCCGCGCGTGCCGCCTGGGCCAGCGCGCGTGCTTGCCGGTATTGGGCCTCGGCCTGGCGCAGGGTCTGGTTGGCGGTATTGGCTTGCGCAACGAGCGCATCGAGGCGGGGGTCGCCAAAGCCGGACCACCACGCCTGGCTAAGGTCCACCGGGCGCGGTTCCGCTATCTTCCATTGGTGATCGTCGGGCACGGCTTCGCGGTAGGCCGCCGGCGTGTCGGCCGGGGGGCGTTTGTAGTCGGGCCCGACCGCGCAGCCAAGTAGCCAGGCGCAGGCAAGCGCGGTGCAGAGCAGGCGTGGCGAGAACAGGCACGTCGCGTTCATGGGTGGGAGGGACTGGCGATGGTCATGCTGGACCTTCTTGGAGCGATGCCGGTTTTGCGGGTTGATGCGGGTTGATGCGCGGGCCGGCGGGGCGAGCGGCCGCACATGTCCGGCGCCGGCGTGGCGCCGGCCTGTTCTACCGCTAGCATAGTGCGGCGCGGGAAGCTGTGTAATGCACCGTGCATTACGGCGTATTTCAATTGTTTACGCCGTCGCGCGCTTTTTTTCGGCATTCTCGGCGCAGCGGCGTTCGCAAGTGGTGCGTGGAATACACCGGCGGCGCTGACGGCTGGCGGTGTGCGCATGACCGTTACGGTATCTTGCCGCGACGGTCGGCGAAATACGTCGCTTGCCAGGAGCAAGCGCAGCCGTGATGCGGCAGACTGGCTTGCTGGCCGGGAAGGACTGCGGCGGCGGCGCTGGCGAGACCGCTGCCAGCCGGGTCGCGATGCCCGTGCGGCCAGTTGCCGCCTGTTGTAATCCCGTGTAATTGTGCGCGGGCCAGCCCTCGCGGGTTGCATTTGCCCTGCCTGCCGCGTAGAAAGTAGGTGTCAGGCGGTCGCGGCGGGTGAACCGTGGCATCTCAACGGCCCCGCTGGTACATATAACGAAATCAGGACGACAAGCAGGAAGACGTAGCCATGGAGACCGATCAAGCGAGCACCCTGACCTACG
>NZ_JARJLM010000307.1 GCF_029335485.1 Cupriavidus basilensis | reverse complement strand
GATCCGATCCTGATTCCCAAGCACGAGCGGCGCTTCACCGGCTTCGACGACAAGATCATCGCCATGTATGCCCGGGGCATGACCGTGCGCGAGATCCAGGCGTTTCTGGCCGAGCAATACGGTACCGAGGTCTCGCCCGAGTTCATCAGTTCAGTGACCGATGCGGTCATGGACGAGGTCACCGCCTGGCAGGCCCGCCCGTTGGAGGTGATGTACCCGGTGGTGTTCTTCGATGCGCTGCGGGTCAAGATGCGCGAGGACGGCGTGGTGCGCAACAAGGCCGTCTACCTGGCCTTGGGCGTGCTGCCGGACGGCACCCGCGACATCCTGGGCCTGTGGATCGAGACCACTGAAGGCGCCAAGTTCTGGATGAAGGTGTTCAATGACCTGAAGACCCGCGGCACCCAGGACATCCTGATCGCGGTCACCGACGGCCTCAAGGGCATGGAGCAGGCCCTGAATGCGGTGTTCCCGAACACGACGCTGCAGACCTGCATCGTGCATCTGATCCGGAACAGCCTGGAGTACGTCAGCTGGAAGGAGCGTCGGGCCGTGGCGGCGGCGCTCAAGCCCGTCTACACCGCACCCAATGTGGAGGCGGCGCTGGCCGAGCTGGCGGCCTTCGAGCAAGGAGAGTGGGGCAAGCGGTACGCACCGATCGCCGCGTCCTGGCGTCGGGCCTGGGACCAGGTGATCCCGTTCTTTATGTTCCCGCCGGCGATCCGCAAGATCATTTACACCACAAATGCCATTGAGAGCATCAATGCGCAACTGCGCAAGATCATCAAGACGCGGGGCCACTTCCCCAGCGACGAGGCAGCAACCAAGCTGCTGTGGCTGGCCCTGCGCAACATCACCGGGAAATGGGGTAGTTCAACGCATGACTGGAAGGCTGCCATGAACCAGTTTGCAATCCTCTACG
>NZ_JARJLM010000306.1 GCF_029335485.1 Cupriavidus basilensis | reverse complement strand
AGGCAAACCCGCTACACTCGGGGGATTCCGCGCGGCCTTCCGGCCGCGCTTTTCGTCTTTCCACCGTCTTCCTCCCGCTCTTGCGCCGGCCGCCATGGATCCCAGGCTCTTGACGCTGTGTCTTGGCAATTTCGTCATCGGCACCGGCGCGATGATCGTTACCGGCATGTTGAACGACATTGCCGGCAACTTCCAGCTTGGCGCAGGCGCCGCCGGACAGTTGATCTCCGTCTTTGCGCTGGCCACCTGCGTGGGCGCGCCATTGTTCGCCACGCTCGGCTCGCGCATCGACCGCCGGCTGCTGCTGGCGGGCTCCCTGCTGGTCTATGCCGCGATGCACCTGGCGGCGGCATTCGCGCCGAACTTCGCCAGCCTGATGGCGATCCGCTTCCTGACCGCGATCGGGGCGGCCATCTATACGCCGCAAGCCGCAGCCACCCTGCCGCTGCTGGTCAATGCCCAGACCCGCGGGCGTGCCATCAGCTTCGTGTTCCTCGGCTGGAGCGTGGCCAGCGTGGTGGGCGTGCCGATGGGTACCTGGATTGCCAGCACGCTGGGCTGGCGCTTCAGCATGGGGCTGGTCGGCGTGATGGCGCTGGGCGCGGCGCTGGCAGTATGGCGGGCGCTGCCGCCGCGGCTGTATGTCGAGCCGGTGGGGCGGGCGGCCTGGAGCGCGGTGCTGCGGCATACGCCGATCGTGCTGGTGGTGGCCACCACCATGATCCAGTCGGCCGGCATGTTCACCCTGTTTACCTATATCGCCCCACTGCTGCGCGACGTGCACGGCATCAGCGGCGGCGAACTGAGCCTGATGTTCCTGGCTTATGGCGCCTGCGGTGTCGGCGGCAACGTGCTGGCGGCTTCGCGCATGGACCGGGTCACGCCTTCGCGCATCGTGCAGTTCGCCATGCTCACCTCGCTTGCCGCCATGCTGCTGTGGCCGCTGGCGGCCCTGGGACCGGTCGCGCTGGTGCTGGTCTTCATGCTGTGGGGCGTGGGCGGCTTTGCCACCAACAGTGCGCAGCAGGCGCGGCTGGTGGCGCTGGCGCCGGAGCGCGCGGCGGTGTCGATCTCGCTCAACTCCTCCTCCATCTACCTCGGGCAGGCCCTGGGCGCCATGGGGGGCGCGGCGATCTACGCCACCGCCGGCGCCGATACGCTGCACTGGGGCGCCGCGGCGCTGATGCTGCTGGCGCTGGCGGTATCGCAGCGCGCGCGTGCGCTGGGCTGCCGCCGGCGCGAAGCGCCCCCGCAACAGGCCTGAGTCCGTTTCTGGGTCCGCCTCCAGGGCGTACG
>NZ_JARJLM010000305.1 GCF_029335485.1 Cupriavidus basilensis | reverse complement strand
TCCCGCCAGAGCTGGACAGATGATCCAGGTGGTGCCGTCTCGCACGAACACGCGCAGAGACTTGACCAAGTCCGCAGGCTGCAGTTGTTGATCTTCCGCCACGACTCCATCTAGCGCGAACGCGCGGACATAGTCCTCAGTGTGTCGCTGACCTAGACAAACCACGATTTTCGGTCGCCAGTATGCGCAGATCTCTGCTAGAAACCGGAAACGGCCACCTTGTCGGCACAGATCCAGATAGCGAGCGATCGGCACTAGGGAAGACTGTCCGCGGAATGCCTTGGACCATGGCGTGACGCCATCGAGTTGCGCCGGCAGGGGAAACAGGTTCAGTTTGAACTCCGCACCGTCGGGCGCATAGAGCTGACGCTCGTAGTACTGTTTCGAATCGCCGCCGTCTGGCTGAAGCCCTAGTACCTCTGCACGAGCGGCCGCCATGATGCGCGCAATACGCTGATGGCTCTGCCATTTCTCCATACTGCCCGAATGGACCCTGCGGAAATTCGTGTCCCACGCCGGCGGCTCCGTTCGTGGCACCAGTGGGGCCTGAAAAGACTCGTTCCACGGATGCGGACTTCTATCGCAGAACCACACGGCCCCTGCAGGGTTGCCCCCTTCCATTCCTACATACGATGCGAAATAGTCATCTAGTTCTTGACCG
>NZ_JARJLM010000304.1 GCF_029335485.1 Cupriavidus basilensis | reverse complement strand
GCGGCGAGACCGCCGAGCGCTGGCGCTACCGCGACGGCGCCGGCGAGATCGGCGTGATCTCCAGCGTCACCCACGCCTTCTGCGGCGATTGCAGCCGTATCCGGCTGTCCACCGAAGGCCGGCTCTACCTCTGCCTGTTCGCCACCGAAGGCTACGACCTGCGCGCGCTGCTGCGCGGCGAACACAGCGACCTGGCAATCTCCAACGCGATTGCCGGGGTCTGGCAAGGACGCACCGACAACTACTCCGAACAGCGCAGCAACCCGGCGGTGCGCCAGGCCCGCGCCGAACGCAAGATCGAAATGTCCTATATCGGTGGCTGACGGCGAAACACCATATGGCCTGCCGCGCCAACCCCAACCCTCTATCCCTGATGATTTCACGCGACGATATTACCGGCCTGATCCTGGCCGGCGGGAGGGGCAGCCGCATGGGCGGCACCGACAAAGGCCTGCAGCCCTTCCGTGGCGCTCCCATGGCCATGCATACGCTGACGCGGCTGTCGCCGCAGACCGGCGCCATGCTGATCAACGCCAACCGCAACCTGGCCGCGTATGGGTCATTCGGCGTACCGGTCATCGCCGATTCCGTGCCAGACTTCGCCGGCCCGCTGGCCGGCATGCTGGCCGGGCTGGAGCATTGCCGGACCGGCTGGATGCTTAGCGCGCCTTGCGACTCCCCCTTCCTGCCGGCCGACCTGGCGGCGCGGCTGGCCAGCGCCATCGGCGAGCAAGGCGCGGAAATGGCTATTCCCGTCACCATCGACGCACAAGGCCGCCGGCAAACCCAGCCCGTGTTCTGCCTGATGCCGGTAACGGCGCTCGATGGCCTGGTCGCCTTCCTCGACGGCGGCGGCCGGAAGATCGAGACCTGGGCCGCCTCCCATCGCCTTGCCGAAGTGCTGTTCGAAGACGCTGGCGCCTTCGCCAATATCAACACCCTGGATGAGTTGCGCACGCTGGAAGCGCGCTGACAACCCAAGCCAGACCGCTGTCCCGGGAACCGTTCCATGCCATCACTGCAATCCGTCATTTCCTGCCTGTCCGACTATGACCCCGGCGCCCTGCCGGTGGCTCAGGCCAACCAGATCATCGCCGAGGTGGTCGAACCGGTGCGCGGCACCGAGCAGGTCGCCATCCGCACGGCGCTCGACCGCGTGCTGGCCGAGGACGTGATCTCCACGCTGGACGTGCCCGCGCACGATAATGCCGCCATGGACGGCTACGCCTTCAGCGGCAGCGAGTTGGCCGCCGCCGGTGAACTTGCCCTGGCGGTGATCGGCAGTGCCTTCGCCGGCGCAGCGTGCGGCGAGCCGGTCGCACGCGGGCAGGCGGTGCGCATCATGACCGGCGCCATCATGCCAGCGGGCTGCGACACCGTGATCCCCCAGGAATTCGTGGAAGTGCGGGGCGAGCAGATCCGCTTCGACGCCCACGCGGTGCGAGCGGGCGACAACCGCCGCCTGCGCGGCGAAGACCTGGCGGTCGGCCAGCCGGCCCTGGCGGCCGGGCGCATCCTGAAGCCCGCCGACATCGGCCTGCTGGCTTCGCTGGGCGTGGCCGAGGTCAAGGTACGCCGCCGCCTGCGCGTGGCCTTCTTCTCCACTGGCGACGAACTGCGCTCGATCGGCGAGCCGCTCGACCCGGGCTGCGTCTACGACTCCAACCGCTATACGCTGCACGGCATGCTGCAGCGCCTGAATGTGGATCTGATCGACATGGGGGTGGTGCGCGACGACCCCGCCGCGCTGGAAGCCGCCTTTCGCACCGCCTGCGAAAGCGCGGATGCGGTCATCACCTCGGGTGGCGTCTCGGTGGGCGAAGCCGACTACACCAAGCAGATCATGGCCCAGCTCGGCGATGTGACCTTCTGGAAGATCGCCATGCGCCCGGGGCGGCCCATGGCCTTCGGCCGCATCGCCTCCCATGGCCGCGAGGCGCTGCTGTTCGGCCTGCCTGGCAACCCCGTGGCGGTGATGGTGACGTTCTACCAGTTCGTGCGCGCTGCGCTGCACCGGCAGATGGGCGCGAAGGTGGCGCCCCTGCCGCTGATGCGCGTGCGCAGCGCCCAGCCGATCCGCAAGAAGCCCGGCCGGACCGAGTATCAGCGCGGCATCCTGGCGCCGGCGGCGGACGGCAGCTGGCAGGTCGGTATTACCGGCCAGCAAGGCTCGGGCGTGCTGCGCTCGATGAGCGAAGCCAACTGCTTCATCGTGCTGGGACACGAGCAGGGCACGGTGGCGGCCGGCGACGAGGTCGAGGTCATGCTCTTCGACGGGTTGGTGTAACGCCGGTGCGGCGGCTGGCGCGACGGTCCGTGCCCGCCGCGGCAAGGTGCGTCGGCGGCACCTCTGTGTCGTTTTTGTGCCGCAGTTTTTCCGGCGTTTAGCGGCCAGATCGGCGGTTTTCCATACCCCGCAGGTGCCGGGCTATGCGCAGCCTCCCCCATTCGATACACTTGCGCAACATTACTTTGCTTACTGCCCCAGCTGTCATGAATCAGGAGATTGCGTACCTCCACCCGGTCAAAACCGCTCGCGCGCTCGTGCTCGTGTACCTCTGCTTTTCGGTGCCCATCGTCTCGCTGGGACTGTTCGTTGCGTTTATCCGCTACGGCGACCTGCCCGGCATCACGGTATTCACGGCGCTGATTCTGAATGCACTGATCGGCTTCGGCCTGCTCTGGCTGGCCTGCAAGGCGTACAACTGGGTTGCCGCGCGCTTCGGCGGCATCGAGGTAACGATCCGCGACCTGTCCTGAGCCGCGGCGCCAGCCGCAAGCGGCTTGCCCAAAGCAAGAAAGCGCATCGAGCCGATGCGCTTTTTTGCTTTTGGGCGCCGCCTTGAGGGATCCGCCCTCGTCAGCCAGCCTCCGCCTCGTCGCCGGGCGCCGTGGCAAGGCCGAGCAACTCCTGCGCATTTTCGCCGGGCAGCGCTTCGACCGTACGCAGCTTCCGCTCCATCTGGCGCGTGCGTATCTCGGCCTGCTCGATGTTGCGGGCAGCACGCTCCAGGGTGTCGCGGGTTTTGGCCAGCACTACGCCGAATTTGCCGAACTCGGTCTTGACCGCGCCCAGCACCTCCCACACCTCGCTGGAACGGCGCTCCAGCGCCAGGGTGCGAAAGCCCATCTGCAGGCTGTTGAGCAAGGCGGCCAGCGTGGTTGGCCCCGCCACGGTGACCCGGTAGTTCCGCTGCAGCAGGTCGGCCAGCCCCGGGCGCCGCAGGACCTCGGCATACAGTCCCTCGGTCGGCAGAAACAGGATGGCGAAATCGGTGGTGGCCGGCGGCGAGACGTACTTCTCGGAAATCGTCTGCGCCTCGCGCCTGATGGCGACTTCCAGTTCGCGCCCGGCCAGCGCCACGCCGTCGACATCGCCACGCTCCTGCGCGTCGAGCAGGCGCTCGTACTGCTCTTTCGGAAACTTGGCATCGATAGGCAGCCACACCTGCCCGCCTGCCGCGTCCTTGCCCGGCAGCCGGATCGCAAACTCCACGCGTGCCCCGGTATTGCGGACCGTCTCGACGTTCTTGGCGTACTGCTCGGCGGTCAGCATCTGTTCGAGCAGCATCTCCAGTTGCACTTCACCCCAGGTGCCGCGCGATTTCACGTTGGTCAGCACCCGCTTCAGGTCGCCCACGCCTTGCGCCAGCACTTGCATCTCGCCAAGGCCCCGATGCACCTGTTCGAGCCGGTCGGACACCAGCTTGAAGGACTCGCCCAGGCGTTGCTCGAGCGTGGCGTGCAGCTTCTCGTCGACGGTGCGGCGCATCTCCTCGAGCTTGCCCGCATTGTTGGCCTCGATCTCCTTGAGCCGCTGCTCCAGCGTGGCACGCACTTCGCCCAGGCGGCGCTCGTTGCTCTCGGACATCTGCGCCAGTTGCTGCTGCAGCATGTCGCCGAAGCGGCGCAGCGCGCTGCCCTGCTCCTCGCGCGCCTGCTGCCCCTGCTGCTGCAGGTTCTGCCTGACCTGCTCCAGTTGCTGGGCGTTGGACTCGGTCAGCTTGGCCAGTTGCTGGGCAAACATGTCGATCTGGTTGTTCTGCAGCGTGGCGATGCTGGTGAGCTGAGAGGACAGCGCCTGCTGGAAGCGCATCATCTGCTGGCCGGATTCGCCACGGCCAACGCGCGCGCTCTCGGTCACCTCCGTGCGCAACTCGCGTTCCAGGCGCTCATTGCCGCGTGCACTTTCGGCACGCAGCTCGCCAAGCAGGCGCAGCATTTCCGGACTGGCGGCATCCTGCGTGCCACGCGGCCGCAGCAGCAGGATTGCCAGCAGCAGCACCGCCACCAGCGCGAAGACCAGGGTCAACAGGGGAATCAGGGTCATGAATGGGCGAAGTGAAGGAAGAGGCCGTGCCGCTGCGGCAGGCTGGCGACGCCAGCACGCGAGCGGTACGGCACGCGCAGCGAGACGATCAGCGGCGGTGCGCCATCACCTCGGGATTGATCACCGACGGCGGAAGACCGGCCTGCGGCCCCGCGCCGAGCGCGGCGATCAGGTTGTCCGCGGCCAGGTCGGCCATGGCGCGCCGGGTCTTCTCGGACGCGCTGGCGATATGCGGGGTCAGCACCACGTTCGGCACCGCAAGCAGGCCGGGATGGACTTGCGGCTCGCCTTCGAACACATCCAGCCCGGCGGCAAAGATGCGCCGTTCGCGCAACGCCTCGGCCAGCGCGGCATCGTCGACCACGCCGCCGCGCGCCAGGTTGACGAGCGTGGCCGACGGCTTCATCTGCGCCAGTTCGGCCGCGCCGATGCTGTGATGGCTCTGCGCACTATAGGGCAGCACCAGCAGCAGGTGATCCGACTGCGCCAGCAGTTCGGCCTTGCTCACGTAGCGCGCATTGAGCGCGCGCTCGGTCTCGTGCGGCAGGCGGCTGCGGTTGTGATAGAGCACGGACATGCCGAACCCCGCAGCGCGCCGCGCCAGCGCCTGGCCGATGCGGCCCATGCCGAGGATGCCAAGCGTGCTGCGGTACAGGTCCATGCCGAGGAACATGTCGTAACTCCACCGCTCCCACTTGCCGGCGCGCAGCCAGTGCTCGGATTCGGTCACGCGGCGCGCGGTTGCCATCAGCAGGGCCCAGCCGAAGTCAGCGGTGGTTTCCGTCAGCACATCGGGCGTATTGGTCGCCACGATGCCCGCAGCGGTCAGTGCCGGCACGTCGAGGTTGTTGTAGCCGACCGCCATGTTGCAGACCGCGCGCAGCGCGGGCAGCCCGGCCACCAGCTCGCCATCGATGCGGTCCGCGGCATTGGCCAGCACGCCGGCCTTTCCCGCCAGCCGGGCCTTTAGCGCGGCCCCGTCGAGCGCCTCGTCCTGCTGGTTGCTGTCGACGTCGAAATACTGCGCGAGCCGGTCGATCACGTCGGGAAAGACGGCGCGGGTCACTAGAACGGAAGGCTTGGCCATGTTCACACGCGGAAGAAGATAAGGGTCATGACAAGGAACAGCGGCACCAGCACGCAGATCGACCAGAGCATATAGCCGAAGAAGCTGGGCATGCGCACGCCGCGGCTTTCGGCGATCGCCTTGACCATCAGGTTGGGGGCGTTGCCGATATAGGTATTGGCGCCCATGAACACCGCGCCGGCCGAGATCGCCGCCAGCGTGGAGGCGTTGCGCGTCATCAGCGTGGCCGGGTCGCCGCCGGCGGTATTGAAGAACACCAGGTAGGTCGGCGCGTTGTCGAGAAAGGACGAGAGGATGCCGGTAGCCCAGAAGTACATGCTGTCGATGGGTTGCCCGCCCGCGTCGCTGACCAGCCGGATCACGCCGGCGAAGGCGCCGTCCGTGCCGGCCTTGAGCATGGCGATCACCGGGATGATGGTGAGGAAAATGCCGGCGAACAGCTTGCCCACTTCCAGGATCGGCTCCCAGTTGAACTCGTTGCCGGTGCGCGCCGTAACCGGTGTGATCAGCAGCGACACCAGTGCCACCACCACCAGCATCACGTCGCGCACCACAGTCTGCAAGCCCACCATGGTGCCCATCACGTCGAACTCGATGCCGGGCTTCCACAGGCCGCTCATCAGCACCAGCCCGACCACTGCCAGCAGCAGCACGAAATTGCGCTTGCCCTCGATCCGGATGCGCGGCGAATCCGGCGTGGGATCGTCCGCCGGCGGCAGTTCCTCTTCCTTGTTCAGGTAGTAGTGCCGATCGACGAAATAGAAGATCACCAGCAGCGCGCTGCAGATGAACAGGGTCTCGGGCAGGATGTTGCGCAGGGTCCAGAAGAAATCCACGCCCTTGAGGAAACCAAGGAACAGCGGCGGGTCGCCCAGCGGCGTCAGCGCACCGCCCGCGTTGGCCGCCAGGAAGATGAAAAACACCACCACGTGGGCCACATGCCGGCGGTTGTCGTTGGCGCGCAGCAGGGGCCGGATCAGCAGCATGGCGGCGCCGGTGGTGCCCATCAGGCTGGCCAGCACGGTGCCGAGCGCAAGCAGGCCGGTGTTCAGGCGCGGTGTGCCATGCAGGTTGCCGCGCACGCAGATGCCGCCGGCCACGATGTAGAGCGCGGCGATCAGTGCGATAAAGGGAATGTACTCCGACAGCAGGGCATGCACGGCATTGGCGGCCGCGGCATGAACGCCGAAAGCCTGCGCGAACGGCACCATGAACAACACCGCCCAGCCGGCGACGATCTTGCCGTAATGGTGATGCCAGAAGCGCGGCGCGATCAGCGGGAAGAGTGCGATCGACAGCAGGGTGCCGGCAAACGGCAGCGCCCACAACGGCGACAGCGTGGCGCCATCGAGATCGGCGGCACTTGCCGCGTTTGGCAGGCAGGTAAGCAGCAGGACCAGCGGAAGTAGCAGTGCGGAGGCACGTCGCATCGGGCGGGATCTCCTTGTTCGGGATTGCTGCACCCGCGTTTGATCCAGGCTGCGGGCGGAGAAAGCGCACGGACCCGCCCGGCCCGTCCAGCGGGCCGCGGGTGCGCGGCGAGGCCCTCAAGTGTAAAGCAATCGCCGCGGGATTCCACGCATTCCGGCTACCCTGCCCGCTCGCGCTCAGTCCTGCTCGACAAGAATCACGTGCACGCGGTATGGCCCGTGTGCGCCCAGCACGATGGTCTGCTCGATATCGCCGGTGCGCGACGGTCCGCTGATGATATTGGTGGCGCGCGGCAGTTCCCCGCGCTCGCGGCGCATCAGCGCGAAGGCATCTTCCAGGCCGTCGACGATGCGCGAAGCCGGCACCACCGCGATATGCGTCTCCGGCAGCAGCGCGGCCGATGCAAAGGTCTGCGGGCCGGACAGCAGCATCAGCGAGCCGGTCTCGGCGATCGCGCAAAAACAGCCGGTAATGCCTACCAGGTCGCCGTGCTCGCGGTCGGCTTCGGCGTCGCGCACGGGCGGCCGGCACTCCACCGTCAGGCCTTGCGCCTGCCAGTCGAGCGCACCCAGGCTATCCCAGGCAACCGCGCGCCGGGTCAGGCCAAGACCGTCCAGGTAGCGCGCTGCCGCTGCCGGCACATCGGCCTGCGCAGCCACCCGTTCCACCGTGGAAGCCATCTTCAGCGCCTGGGCCTGGAAAGCCGCGACACGGTCCGCCGGCGCGGCCGGCCTCGGTCCGGCGGGATGGCGCGACAGGTAATCGGCCACCGCTGCGCGCTCGCCGTTGCTGACCCCGGCCGCGCGGCCCTGGGCGGCACGGATGCGGGCAAAGATGCGGTCGCGGGCGGAGTTGGTTTCCATGACGTGCTTTCCGTTGATTGGTTGGTGGATCGGCTGCCCGGATCGGGTGATGGTGAGCGCGCGAAGCCGGGAACAGGCCGGGTGGCGGGCTATGCCGGCGCCGTGATGCTGAATACCTGCCGCAGATAGGCAAGGTAGGCCGGGTCGTCGCACATGGTCTTCTCGGGGGTGTCGGACAGCTTGGCCACCGGTTGCCCATTGCAGCGCGTCATCTTGATGACGATCTGCAACGGCGTGTAGCCGAGATCGTTGGTCAGGTTGGTACCCACCCCGAAGGCAAGCCGGCAGCGTCCGCCGAAACGCTCGTACAACTCGATCACGCGCGGGATATCCAGGCTGTCGCTGAAGATCAGGGTCTTGCCCTGCGGGTCGACGCGGCCCGCGGCGTAATGCGCCAGCATGCGCTCGCCCCAGGCAAAAGGGTCGCCGGAATCGTGGCGCACGCCGTCGAACAGCTTGCAGAAATAAAGATCGAAATCGCGCAGGAAGGCATCGAAGCCGTAGGTGTCCGACAAGGCGATGCCGAGGTCGCCGCGATACTCCTTGGCCCAGACCTCGAGCGCGAACACCTGGGAATCGCGCAGGCGCGGCCCCAGGGCCTGGCAGGCCTGCAGGTATTCGTGCGCCATGGTGCCAAGGGGAATCAGGTTGTGCATGCGCGCGAAATGGACATTGCTGCTGCCGGCCAGTTGCGGGCCGAGCACCCTGCGCATGGTCTGCAATACCTCCTCCTGCCAGTCGCGCGAGAAGCGGCGGCGCGAGCCGTAGTCTGCGATCACGCAATCAGCGTGGCCGGGCATTTTCAGCAGGGCCAGCTTTTGCTCCAGGCGCCTGCGCCCTTCGCTCCAGTCCGGCTGCGGCTGGGTGCGGCGGAAGTACACCTCGTTGACGATGGCCAGCAGCGGCACTTCGAACAGGATGGTGTGCAGCCAGGGCCCGCGGATGGTGATCTCGATCTCGCCGCTGCCGGGAGCGGCGGGCGCGACCGTGACGTATTTCTCGTTGAGGTGGAACAGGCCGAGGAAATCGACGAAATCGCTCTTGATAAAGCGCAGCCCGCGCAGGTAAACCAGCTCGTCCTCGGTGAAACGCACCTGGCACAACTGGGCGATTTCCTCGCGGATCTCGTCGACGTAGGGAGTCAGGTCGACGCCGGCATTGCGGCACTTGAAGCGGTACTCGACCTGTGCCGCGGGGAAGTGATGCAGCACCACCTGCATCATGGTGAACTTGTACAGGTCGGTGTCGAGCAATGAGGTAATGATCATATCGGGCCAGACGGCGGTGCCGGGTCAGAGCAACATGCTAACCGAAAGTGCGGCAGACACCCGGCATGACCCCGTCGCGGGCACGGACCTGCACGGTCTCACCCACCGTCGAGAAACGGATCGGGCAAGCGGCCCCGCGCGCTGCCCCGCAGGCACCACAAGACCTGGCCCCGGTAGCCGGGGCACCCGACCAGCGTGGCCAGGGAGCGCGGCACGTCGGCAGGCAACGGCTCGGCGAACTCCGCCGAGCGGGCCGTGATACGTTCCTGGTAGACCCGCTGCGTGCCGAGCCGGAACACCAGCACCTGGACCGGCGCGCCACGCGCCGGCTGCAGGTCGGCGTCGCAGGGGAGAAATCCGGCCTGGCCGCAATTGGCCATGGCCTCGCCCGCCGCCTGGGTCACCACGCCGAAGGTATCCCAGTTGAAACGGGCAAGTGCGGACAGCGGCACCGGCCCGTCGCTTGTCATGCGCCAGGCCATCAGGCGGGCCACCACGCTGTCCGGCGGCCCTGACCGGGCCAGCGTCTGGCCGCGCGCGGCCGGCATGGCCAAGCACGCGGCCAGCGTTGCCAGGCCGAGCACGGCGGCAGCGATACGGCTCGGCCGGCGCTGGTGCGGCGACTCCCGGACTGGACTTGGCATGGCGCACTCCTGAGAAGGTAAGCGCGCGGCGACAGCGCGCGGACAGGCCCCAGCCAGCATACAACGCCAACGGCATACCGGCTAGCGCAGCACATGACGCCAGGCACAGGGACTGCCTTGGATCAAATCCACATAAAGAAATAAGAAAACTATCTGATCTGGCTATATAGGGCCATTACCTACGCGGAACGGCTCAGCTACAATATCGGTCTTTGAAAGGCCACGGCCTTCGTTCGCTCCGCGCATCGTGAATCCGCGCAGGCGTGACGCGCAAGGCACAGCAAGCCGAACCCATTCCCATCGAAGCCGACCCGTTTTTCTGGAACCGAAATGACTCACGTTGTCACCGAATCCTGCATCCGTTGCCGCTATACCGACTGCGTTGACGTGTGTCCGGTCGATTGTTTCCGCGAAGGCCCCAACTTCCTCGCCATCGACCCGGATGAGTGTATCGACTGCGCGGTGTGCGTGGCGGAATGCCCGGTCAACGCGATCTATGCCGAGGAAGACGTGCCGGCCGACCAACAGCAGTTCATCGACCTGAACGCCGAACTGGCGCGCAACTGGCCCTCCATCACCAAGACCAAGGCCCCGCTGGCCGAAGCCGAGGAATGGAAGGACACGGCCGACAAGCTGCAATACCTGCAACGCTGATACCTGCACGCCCAAAAGACAGGTCAGAAAGCCGTCCCCACCCACGCGCTTTCCCGTAATGCCGGGCACGCCTGTGTGCCCACAACGTATCAGGACGAATATGGACTTGAGCATCCCTAACCCCGTCGCCGACGCCACCAGCCACATCGCCTCCGGCCATGCGGGTGGCGGCCAGCCGCTGGAAATCGACGCGCTGATCGTCGGCGCCGGCCCGGTCGGACTCTTTCAGGTCTTCGAACTTGGCCTGCTCGAAATCAAGGCGCATGTGATCGACTCCCTCAAGGTGGTCGGTGGCCAGTGCGTGGAGCTCTATCCGGACAAGCCCATCTACGACATCCCGGCCGTGCCCATCTGCACCGGCCAGGAACTGACCGACAACCTGCTCAAGCAGATCGAGCCGTTCGAGCCGACCTTCCACCTGGGGCAGGAAGTGGCCGTGGTGGAGCGCCGCGAAGACGGCCGCTTCTTCGTTGAGACCTCGCTCGGAACCCGCTTCATCACCAAGACCATCTTCATCGCCGCCGGCGTCGGCTCGTTCCAGCCGCGCACGGTCAAGGTGGACGGCATCGACAAATTCGACGGCAAGCAGCTGTTCTACCGCGTCAAGGATCCGAGCCGCTTCCATGGCCGCAACCTGGTCGTGGTCGGTGGCGGCGACTCCGCGCTGGACTGGACGCTTGACCTGGTCGGCAAGGCCGAGTCGGTGGTCATGATCCACCGCCGCGATGGCTTCCGCGCGGCGCCGGCATCGGTCGCCAAGATGAAGGACTTGTGCGAGCAGATGGAGATGCAGTTCGTGGTGGGCCAGATCAGCGGCTATGAAGAGAAAGACGGCCTGCTCACCGAGATCAAGGTCACGGGCGCCGACGGCGTGACCCGCCGCCTGCCGCTCGACGACCTGCTGGTATTCTTCGGCCTGTCGCCCAAGCTGGGGCCGATCGCCGAATGGGGCCTGGACCTGGAGCGCAAGCAGATCAAGGTGGATACGGAGAAGTTCGAGACCAACATCCCCGGCATCTTCGCCGTGGGTGACATCAACACCTACCCCGGCAAGAAGAAGCTGATCCTCTCGGGCTTCCATGAAGCCGCGCTGGCAGCCTTCGGCGCCGCGCCGTATATCTTCCCCGAGAAGAAGATCCACATGCAGTACACCACCACCTCGCCGAAGCTGCACAAGATCCTCGGTGTCGATTCGCCAGTATTCGATTGAGCGCAAGGCCGGGCATAAAGGGCCGCGTTCGGCATTCGAACGCGGCCACATAAAAAATCATTCTGGCGATGATTTTTTATGGCAAAAGAACAAAAGGCCGCCTATAATGTGGCCCTCGTCACCGAGCACCAAACGCGCAAGACCAGCATCACCGGCTTGGGCCAATGGCACGTTCAGACGAAACCAGAAGTTTCGCAGCACCGGTAGCAAAAGAAATTGTCGCGAGGGTGTTGACGGATAAAAGAGAGACTGGTTATAATCCTTTTCTCAGCTGTTCCCTGATAGCTCAGTTGGTAGAGCGACG
The DNA here is from genome assembly GCF_029335485.1 of Cupriavidus basilensis. Lineage (GTDB taxonomy): Bacteria > Pseudomonadota > Gammaproteobacteria > Burkholderiales > Burkholderiaceae > Cupriavidus > Cupriavidus basilensis_E. The sequence continues at coordinate 11,678 of NZ_JARJLM010000304.1, read as the reverse complement.
GACTGTTAATCCGCAGGTCGCTGGTTCGAGCCCAGCTCGGGGAGCCAAAGAATGTGAAAGGCCCGCAAGAAATTGCGGGCCTTTTCCATTTGGCTTTCTCCATTTCTCCCTGCCGGGAGGGCGCGGAAAACAGCGGAGAAGCTGCGGTAAGTGGGCCACGCCCAGACCATTCGGGCCGCGCGCAACAAACGCTCGGGCATGCTCAAGCCGTCATTGCCTCAGGCCGGCGCCTGCCTCGAAGGCTGCCCGAACAGGCCACACTCGAGATCGCTCTCGAACTCCTCTATCCAGCCCGGTCCTTCACTCGCGTCGTAGACACTCTGCGCCTGGGTCGCCAGCCGCCGGATGCTGACCTGCCGCCGCCGTACACCGCCACTGGCCGGCTCGGATCCCTCATCGGTGATCTCGAAATCTTCCGGTAGAAAACCGATCCGCGCGCAGAGGGCGACGACCTCGCGCTGCTCATCGGCGGAGAATTGGGGAAACAGATGCTTTGCCATGGCAATCTCCCATCGAGTCGAACCGGGCGCCGGGTGGCGGGCAGCGCCCCTGTCCTGCCGCTCAGGACGCGCTAGCGCGTCTGCCGGCTATTGACGACCGCCTCCGCCACGCTCGCCGGTGCTTCCGTGTAGTGCTTGAATTCCATGGTGTAAGTGGCGCGGCCCTGGGTCAGCGACCGCAAAGAGGTCGAGTAGCCGAACATGGTGGCCAGCGGTACCTCGGCGCGCACCAGCTTGCCGCCGCCGCCGGCGATATCTTCCATGCCGTGCACAGCGCCGCGCCGCGAGGACAGATCGCCCATCACGTTGCCGGTGAACTCCTCCGGCGTCTCGACTTCCACCGACATCATCGGTTCGAGCAGGATCGGCCTGGCACGGCGCATGCCTTCCTTGAATGCCATGGAGCCGGCCATGCGGAACGCATTCTCGTTCGAGTCGACGTCGTGATAGGAGCCGAACACCAGCGTGGCTTTCACGTCCACCACCGGATAGCCGGCCAGCACGCCGGTCGCCAGCGTTTCGCGGATGCCCTTGTCGACGGCCGGAATAAACTCGCGCGGCACCACGCCGCCCTTGATGGCGTCGACAAACTCGTAGCCCTTGCCCGGTGCCTGCGGCTCGATATCGAGCACCACGTGGCCATACTGGCCGCGTCCGCCGGACTGCTTGACGAACTTGCCCTCGATATCCTTGGCCGCCTGCTTGATGGTTTCGCGATAGGCCACCTGCGGCTTGCCGACCGAGGCCTCCACGCCGAACTCGCGCCGCATGCGGTCCACCAGGATTTCCAGGTGCAACTCGCCCATCCCCGAGATAATGGTCTGCCCCGATTCCTCGTCGGTATGCACGCGGAATGACGGGTCTTCCTGCGCCAGGCGGTTCAAGGCAAGCCCCATCTTTTCCTGGTCGGCCTTGGTCTTGGGCTCGACGGCCTGGGAAATCACCGGATCCGGGAAGCTCATGCGCTCGAGGATGATCACTTGATCGGGATCGCACAGCGTATCGCCGGTGGTCGCCTCCTTGAGTCCGACCGCCGCGGCGATATCGCCCGCGCGCACCTCCTTGATCTCGCTACGCACATTGGCGTGCATCTGCAGGATCCGCCCCAGCCGCTCTTTCTTCTCCTTGACCGGGTTGTACACGGTGTCGCCGGAGTTCACCACACCCGAATAAACGCGGAAAAAGATCAGTTGGCCGACGAAGGGATCGGTCATGATCTTGAAAGCCAGCGCGGAGAACGGCTCTTCATCGTTGGGATGGCGCTCGGCCTCCTTGTCATCCACGGTATGGCCGAGAATCGCGGGCACGTCCGCGGGCGACGGCAGGTAGTCGATCACCGCGTCGAGCAGCGTCTGCACGCCCTTGTTCTTGAAAGCGCTGCCGCACAGCATCGGCACGATCTCGTTGTTGATGGTGCGCTTGCGCAGGGCGGCCTTGATTTCCTCTTCTGTCAGCGGCTCGCCGCCGAGGTATTTGTGCAGCAGCTCGTCACTGGCCTCCGCCGCCGCCTCGACCATCTTTTCGCGCCATTCCCTGGCGAGCGCCAGCAGCTCGGGGGGTACCTCGCGATACTCGAAATGCAGCCCCTGGCTAGTGTCGTCCCAGACGGTGGCCTTCATCTTGACCAGGTCGATCACGCCCTGGAAGCCGTCCTCGGCGCCGATCGGCACCTGCACCGGCACCGGCGTGCCCTTGAGCCGGTCGGCAATCTGCGCGCGCACCCGGAAGAAGTCCGCGCCGACGCGATCCATCTTGTTGACGAAGGCGATGCGCGGCACCTTGTATTTGTTGGCCTGGCGCCAGACGGTCTCGGACTGGGGCTGCACCCCGCCCACCGCGTCGTAGACCATGCAGGCGCCGTCGAGCACGCGCATCGAGCGCTCCACCTCGATGGTGAAGTCCACGTGTCCGGGCGTGTCGATGATATTGATGCGATGCTCGGGATAGTTGCCCGCCATCCCCTTCCAGAACGCCGTGGTGGCGGCCGAGGTAATGGTGATGCCGCGCTCCTGCTCCTGCTCCATCCAGTCCATGGTGGCCGCGCCGTCGTGGACTTCGCCGATCTTGTGATTGACCCCGGTGTAGAACAGGATGCGTTCGGTGGTGGTGGTCTTGCCGGCGTCGATGTGCGCGCTGATACCGATGTTCCGATAGCGCTCGATGGGGGTTTTGCGGCTCACGGTGATCTCCTGGTAGGTATCACTCAAAAGAGTAACACTTCTGCAGGCACCGCATCGTGCGGTATGCATCAGTCGGCCCGCCGGGCGGGGGCTGCCGCCGGCAGGGACGCGGAGCCGCCCCGGCGCCCTACCCCTTGCCGGCCGCAAAGCACCGCCTGAGTCACATGCTCACTGCCAGATCCGTCGCTCGCTGAAGCCCGGGTCGGCCCGGATCTCGGCCTCGGTGAAAGGCAACGCGATCCAGCGCTTCCGGGAAAACCGCTCGGTCTGGTCGGCCGCGTGCGGCGAGTCCGGGTCGGACGATTGCGAGTAGGCCAGGAACGCCTCGGCATGCGGCCCCGCAGGGCCGAACGACACTGCCTGAAGGTAGCTGGTGCCATGCATCACCTCGCGCGTGCCGTCCGGCTGCTCCCGGCTTTCCATCATGTTGTACACGCCCAGCGCGTCGCTGCCGCCGTGGATCGGGATCTTGCGCGTGCCGCGCCGCACCACCTGTAATTCACCCCAGGTGATATCGGGCCGCACGCCGCTGCCGTTCACCGCATGCACCGCGTCCGCCAGGGCGCGCCGCAGCAATCCCGCAGCGGCGGCGTCATTGAGCCTCAGGCCGCGTGGTGTGCCGACGGGGTCTCGTGCATCGAACGGCACGGCCCATACCGACGGCTCCTCGCCGATGGCGGCGAAGAATTTTTCGAAATAGAGATAGCCGATATTGCTGCCCAGCCCCGCCGTGCGATCCCAGGCGGCCAGGCGCTCGCAAGCCTCGCCAAGCCTGACCGGCACGCCATCGCGCGTGCTGGCGGCGGGCGTGGCGCGGCACAGCTTGAGCAGGTCATCCATCACCTGTTCCGCGAAATAGACGCGATTGCTCAGGGCAATGGCCTCCAGTTGCGGCAGCGTCATGCCGCGCCCGGGCAGGCCATCGGTTCCGGCGAGCCGTGCCTCCAGCTGTTGGATACCGATGCGCGTGCGCCCTCCCTGCGGGTAATCCGACTGGCTCACCAACGGCGAGTACCCCGTGAGCGGCGCCGCCGGCTGCGTGAGCCAGGCGCTATCGTTGGAGTTCTGCACGTAATCCATGCGCTGGATGACCGGCAAGCCGGCGGCGGCGAAGATGCCGCGCTGCGGCGTGCCGGGCTGGTCGGCCCATTGGCACGCCGGCGTGCCGCGCAGCACGAACCTGCCAGCCACGGAGCCGCGCCCGCAGCGCGCCAGCTGCGCCGCGCTGACATTCGGCACGGGCGTCAGCGCCATGAACAAGGCGGTGCCACCGCTGTCGACGGCGATGGTGTTGTTCCACGGATTGCCGAGCACGCGCTCGACCGACTCCCTCAGTTGCGCCAGCGAGCGCGCCCGGTTCATCGCATGCCATTGCGCCACCATGCGATGGTTCTCGGTATTGGCGTCGCGCAGCGCATATGCCTTGGTCCGGGTCCAGCCATGGCCGGGCACGCTTTCAGGCAGCGCCAGTACCATGCCGAATTCGCTGAGGTAGAAGGTGTGCGACTCCTGCCCGATGCTGCCGTCAGACTGCCGCACGTCGATCGTCACCACTTGGCGCTGCATCGGCCGCGAAACGCCGTCAACACGATAGCGGGTCGGGTCGTCCGGATCGAGATCCAGCTCGAACAGGGTTTCATGCGAGGACGACGCGGTGGTATGCGTCCAGGCGAATTCCCGCGTGAAACCGATACCGATGACCGGCATGCCCGGCAGCGTCGCGCCCATGACGTCGATGCGGCCCGGCAAGGTGAGATGCAACTGCATCATGCGGGTAATGCCATGCCAGGGAAAATGCGGGTTGCCCAGCAGCATGCCCTGCCCGTTCCTGGTCGCATCACGCCCCAGCGCCACGCCGTTGCTGCCGGTCCGGTAGGTACTCGCGCCCGTTGCCGCGGCCGCTTGCGCGAGTGCCACCCGCGCACGCCGCGCCGGGGCGCGCACAGGCGCGACGCCCGCGCCGGGCGGCTGCGCTGCCACCAGCCACGGCGCAAAGGCCACGACGCCATTCAACGAAGCGTAGTAGCGCATCAAGCGCATCAGGTCCCGTTCATTGATATCCCGCACCCATGCCGCATTGCGGCAGGCCCTCGGCAACGCTTGCCTGCCGGTTTTCTCCAGGTAGCGGTTGTAGCCAGCGGCAAAACCCAGGAACCGGCTGCGCAGCTCAGGCGGCTGCGCGCGCCACGCCTCGTCGAGCACGGCGGCGTGGTTGAGCTGCGTATAGAAGAAATCGGAAGCGCGGTTGTCCAGGCGCCCACCCTGCTCCACGAGGGCGTTCGCCTCCAGATGGCGGGAACGCTCCCCGGCGACTGTCAGGAACTGGTCGGCCAGCACGCAGATGCCGTCCTGTGCCTGCGCATAGCCTATGCCGAAGCCGAGTCCCGCCTCGTCATCCGCCGTCACGTGCGGCACGCCATAGCTGGTGCGGCGGATCTGCGCGCTGTAGCGCACGCTATCCGGGCTCGCCGCCTCCTCGTCACCGCAGCCGGTCAGCAGCACGCATAGCCAACCCGCCAACGCGGCGCGACACAGGAAAGCAAAGCCGGCAGGTACTGGTTTCATGCCTTGAAGTCCCAGCTCATCTGTTCGAGGATGCCCACGCCGTGCGAAGTGCGCATGCATTCGCTGACGTAATCGGTGATCGATAGAGGCTGGAAGTCGATCTCTTCCCGGATGCGTCCGTTGTCGAACACATAGCCGAGTTCCGCGAATCCCGAGTACAGCCGCAAGGCGCGCTCGATCAGGCGACGGTTGCTGATGCGCTCCGTACGGGCCACGTCGTGCGCCAAGACGGGAAGATCGCTGGCCGGGCACATGCGGTAGGCGGGTGCATCTTCGCTCAGGGCCGCCTCGTCCATGGCGGCCACCACCTGCGCGATGGTAGGCGCTCCCGCGCCCGCCGAAAGATGGTAGGCATCGAAGCGCAGGTCCGGTTTCAGCGCCAGCCGCAACAAGGCCTGCGCACAGTCGTCCGCCGCGATGACGTCGATGCGGGTCAGCGGCCCGGCGGTATAGCGGCGCGCCCGGTGGATAATCCGGAACAGCCAGAAGATGCTGGCCGACGGCTGCGTGCCCAGCACGGTGTGCCCGACTACGATGGAGGGCCGCGCCACCACCAGCGGCAGGCCCGGGAAATCGCGGCGCAGCAGCAGTTCCACTTGCTGCTTGCTGCGCGTGTAGGGCACCAGATGGCTGGCGTCGTCCCCGCTGGCATCCTGCTCGGAAATCCTTGTCCCCCTTGGCCCTCTTGTCCCGCGCCGCGTACCGCAAGCCATGGCGGTACCGACGTGAACGAAGCGGCGCAATGCGGGACTGTCCGCAAAGCGGGAAGCGAAGCGGAGCGTGTCCCGCACGTTGATGCGCGTGACCTGGGCATTGGAGGAAAACGAAGCCATCGCCGCACAATTGATGACATGCGTGACGCATGCCAGGCGAGCCACCGCCGCCGGCGCGAAATCGCTGTCCAGCGAGCCCAGCAGCACGTTGTCCACGGTCAGCCACGCGGCCCGGCTGGCCAGCAGCCCGCACTGGATCGCATTGGCGCGCAAGCGCTCCAGCGCGTCCGCAGCATCGTTGCCGCGCACCAGGCATAGCAGGCGCTCTGCCAGTCCCGCGTTGATGGCAGCCACCATCACGTTGCCACCGATAAAGCCGGTGGCGCCCGTCAATAGCAGGCACTCCACTCCGGCCGGACGTGTATCGCAGGCATGCGTGCGGACAAGATCCTGTGCGTTCAGGCTGGCATGCCAATCCCACATCATGGCATTCTCCTTGGAAGGTGTAGTTGATCGCGCCAAGGCATTCTCGCCTTCTGTTCCACGGATGCCCGGCCTCGATGTCGAAGCCCGCAGATTAGGGGTGGCGTGGCACGCTGTCTGTCCTGAAATCGCGCGAAATCTTGTTCAATTGTGCAGATTTGTCCGGAAGCTTCCCGGACCGCCAATGCATGCCGCGGGCCGGATAGAATCGGCACTTTTATGCCCCAGGGAATCCCGTCATGAGCGACGCCATGGCCAAGTACAAGGTATTGCTGATCGAAGACGACGACCGCCTCGCGCAACTGGTCAGCGAATATCTGGGCAACTACGAATTCGCGGTGGAAGTGGTCCGGCGCGGCGATATCGCGGTGGCCGCCGTCCAGGCGCACCGGCCCGCGCTGGTCATCCTCGACCTGATGCTGCCGCACCTGGACGGCATGGAGGTTTGTCGCGGCATTCGCGCTTTCTCGCGTGTGCCGGTGCTGATCCTGACCGCGCGCGTGGACACCTACGACCAGGTGGCCGGCCTGGAGCTGGGCGCCGACGACTACGTGGTCAAACCCATCGAACCCAGGTTGCTGGTGGCCCGTGCCCGCGCCCTGCTGCGGCGCGCTGCCGCCGAGCAGGTTCCCGCAAGCACCACGCGGGCGCCAATGGACCGCGAACTGGTGTTCGGCGCACTGTCGATCTCGCCGCCCAACCGGCAGGTAACCTGGCGCGGACAGGCGGTGGACCTGAAAACCACCGAGTTCAACCTGCTGCTGATCCTGGCGCGTGCCGCCGGTACGGTACTGAGCCGCGACGACATCCTCAAGCAATTGCGCGGCATCGAGTTCGACGGCATCGATCGCACGGTCGACTCGGGCATCTCGCGGCTGCGCCGGCGCTTCGAGGATGCCTCTCCCGAGCCCCACAAGATCAAGACCATCTGGGGCCGGGGCTACCTGTTCAGCCCGTCCGCCTGGGAGGAATGAATGGTCCGCTCGCTACTCAAGCTATATCTGCTGGTGATCGTAGCGGCAGCCGCTGCCGTAACCGTCATCAACACCACCTTCATCCCGCTGTTTCACGAACACTTCACCGAGACCGAGCGCGAAAGCCGCAAGGGCTATGCCTTTACGCTGACCGAGTATCTCGGTCAGCACCGGGGCAAGGAGCGCGACGCCGCGCTCGCCAACCTGCGAAAGCATGCGTTCGAGAAGTTCGACCTGCTCGAACGCGCCGATCTCTCCCAGCTGGATGCACGGCAGTTGCGCGATATCGCCGCCGGCAAGCTGGTACTCAGCTACGACGCCAAGGATTACTACCTGCCACTGCGCGATGGCCAGATCCTGCATGCGAGCAGCGAGGAAGAGGATCACACCAATATCTCGGTGCTCGCCTATCTGCTGATCGCGCTCGCCACCCTGCTGTCGATCGTGGCGTGGGTGTGGTACCACTGGCGCGATCTGGACAAGCTGCAGCAGGCGGCCAGGGATTTCGGCAATGGCAAGCTCTCGACCCGCGCCAACCTGACCAAGCGCTCCAATATCCTGGGACTGGCCAGGCAGTTCAATGAAATGGCCGAGCAGATCGAAGCCTCGATCGTGCACCAGCGGGAGATGATGCACGGCATATCGCATGAGCTGAAAACGCCGATCGCGCGGCTGGAATTCGGCATCGCCCTGCTGCAGTCGGCCGGCAGCGGCGAGGTGGAGCAGGCGCGCCAGGCCTTGCGCCTGGAGGACCTGCGCCGCGATGTGCGCGAGCTGGACGAACTGGTCACGGAGTTGCTGACGCTGGGCCAGCTCGAACAGGGCGCCGCGCCGATGATGCTGATGCGGGTCTCGGTCAGCGAACTGATCGACAGCGTGGCGGCCAGCGTCGCCAACGAGGTGGCCGACCGCAAGCTGACGCTATCGGTGAGCGCCAGCGGACCCCACCCTCACCATATCTGCGATCCGCGGCTGGTGGCTCGCGCGCTGCTCAACCTGTGCCGCAATGCCAGCCGCTATGCCAGCGGCGCCATCCACCTGTGCGCCGAAACCGACACGGCAGGCACCTTGCGCCTGACCGTGGAGGACGATGGCCCTGGCGTTGCGCCGGACGAGCGCGAACGCATCTTCGAGCCCTTTCACCGGCCCGACTCGAGCCGAAACCGCCACACCGGCGGCTTCGGGCTTGGCCTGGCCATCGTGCGGCGCATAGCGCTGCTGCATGGCGGCCAGGTAAGACTGGACAGCGGCGCCGCGGGCGGCGCGCGCTTTGTCATCACATTACCCGCCATGGACGAGGCTGGCCTTGCCGGGGCGCACGCTTGAGGCGTGCCCGGTGATACAGGCGCAACCGATGGCCGCCGAACCGCACGAGGTTTTTCCATGAGATGGTCGACGATCGTTACCGTACTGCTGTCCTGGATGGGCGCATGCGCGGCAGCCGGCTGGCTGGCGATGGCCTGTTCCAGCCTGATGACGCGATGACCCATAGATCACCGCGCGCATGACAAAAAGCCCGCCGGGACTGTCGGCGGGCTTTTTAGTAGAATAGGCCTGGTTGCGGGGGCAGGACTTGAACCTGCGACCTTCGGGTTATGAGCCCGACGAGCTGCCAACTGCTCCACCCCGCGTCAGAGGGGCGTACTATACGCCACTCCCGCGAGTTTGCAAAGCATTTTCCGCACGCTTTCTTGACAGCGTTTACGTAAACGTGTAAAAGCAAGTGGGCGCATTCTTTGCGCTCAAAAAAGGATTTTTCCATGGAAACTGGTACCGTCAAGTTCTTCAACGCCCAGAAGGGTTTTGGCTTCATCACCCCGGACGCTGGTGGCAAGGACTTGTTCGTCCACATCTCTCAGGTTCGCGGGGGTGCTCCGCTGCAAGATAACCAGCGAGTGCAATACCAGTCGCAACAGGGCAAGAAGGGTCCTGAAGCGGCCAATGTTTCCCCCGTTTGAACCCGCCGCTTTGCGGCAAAGCTAAAGGACAGAATTGACTAAGATCGTCTTGAAACCAGGTGAGCCCGTTGAAGTTGCAATGCGGCGTTTCCGTCGGGCCATTCTCCAGACCGGCCTGATCGTTGAACTCAAGAGCCGTACCGCTTACGAGAAGCCCACGACCGAGCGCAAGCGCAAGAAGAAAGCCGCGGAATCGCGCCTTCGCAAGCGTCTGCGCATGCAGATGCTGCCGAAGAAGATGTACTGATTTCGGCACTGCATGCGGCAAGCGCGCTCAGACGCGATTTGCCGCAGGCCGCATAAATCCGCCAGTCAACGCCTGGCGGATTTTTCCATTTCCGCGGCGCTGTTGGCGGTCCGGCCTTAAACGGCCAGACCCCAGCCTGCCCCGTCCCGCCCTGGCCGTCGTTCATCCGAACCGATCAAGGCCGGCGCATTGCATGCACTCGCCCATTGCGCGCGACGTTGCCATGCGTACCAATTCCCACTACCGACTCCCTGCCGTCGCAACCGCTCCGGGCGCGCACTTCCCTGCATTCCCGTTTCCGATGGTGCACATTGGCACAAACGCGCCAAGCCATCCCTGGCATGGCGCCGCACTCGCTTTGCCTCAGTCGGCCGGCATCGGGAACACCAGGCAGGTGGTCGTGGCATAGGCGTACAGCTTGCCCTGCGTGTCGATGATACGGCCCTCGGCAATACCGATCTGCGTGCTCAGGCTGATAACCTTGCCCTCCGCGCGGATTGGGCCGGTCCGCGAGGTCAGCGGCCGTACGTAGTTCACCTTCAGTTCCAGCGTGGTGTAGCCCTTCCCCGCCGGCAGCATGGTATGCACCGCGCAACCCACGCAGGAATCCAGCAGGGTCGCGGCGTAGCCACCGTGCACGGTGCCGATCGGGTTGTAGTGCTGCGGGCCAGGGGTGCCCTGGAAGACGAAGCGGCCAGACTCGAATTCCACCGGGAAAAAGTCCATCAGCTGAGCAATGGGCGCGCCGGGCATCTTTCCCGATAGCAGCTCCTCGAAGAACTGCAGCCCGGCACGCTCGCGCAGTTGCGCTCGCGATGCCACCCCGGGCTCGCCCATGCGCGCACGCGCCTGGCGTTCGGCTTCCTGCCACTGGGCCAGTGTGTCTTCCGCACTCATTCCTCTTGTCTCCTTGGTTTGCTTCGATCTGCGGTTCTCGACCCGCCCACCCCGTAGCCGGGTCGCTTCGCGCCTCGCGTGAACCCGCAAGATAACCGGATCTGCGGATTCTTGCTGCGGCGCGCCACAAACCGGGCGCGCCACTGCCGGCATAATGGCGGATATTGCGCCAGCGGCGCGCCCGATCCGCTCCTGCCTTGACTGCCATCCTCGAACTACGCAATGTAAGCAAGCAATACGGCGATACCGTCGTGGTGGACGATCTCAGCCTGAGCGTGCAACGCGGCCAGTGCTTTGGCCTGCTCGGGCCGAACGGCGCCGGCAAGACCACCACGCTGCGCCTGCTGCTGGGGCTGACCACGCCCGCTGCCGGCAGTCTCACCCTCTGCGGCGAACCCATTCCCCAGCGCGCGCCGCAGGCCCGCATGCGCGTGGGCGTGGTACCGCAATTCGATAATCTCGACCCCGACTTCACCGTGATCGAGAACCTGCGCATCTTTGGCCGCTACTTCGGCCTGGAGCGGGCCGAGATAGAACGCCGCATACCGGCACTGCTCGAATTCGCCCGGCTGGAGAGCCGTGGCGGCGCGCAGGTGCGGGACCTGTCAGGCGGCATGCGGCGCCGCCTGACAGTGGCGCGCGCGCTGATCAACGACCCGGACCTGCTAGTGATGGACGAGCCCACCACCGGACTCGACCCCCAGGCCCGCCACCTGATCTGGGAGCGCCTCAAGTCGCTGCTGGCCAGCGGCAAGACCATCCTGCTGACCACCCACTTCATGGAAGAGGCTGAGCGCCTGTGCAATTACCTGTGCGTGATCGACGGCGGCCGCAAGATCGCCGAAGGCAAGCCGCATGAACTGATCGACAGCCAGATCGGCTGCGATGTGGTGGAAGTGTATGGCGACAATCTCGCCCCCCTGCGCCGCGAACTGAATCCGCTCGCGGCCCGTATCGAGGCCAGCGGCGAAACGCTGTTTTGCTACGTGAAGGAACCGGCGCCGCTGCTGGCCGCGCTGCACGGGCGTGCCGGCGTGCGCTACCTGCACCGCCCCGCTAACCTGGAAGACGTCTTCCTCAAGCTGACCGGCCGCGAGATGCGCGATTGACGCACGACTGACAACGGATTGAACATGAGCGAACAAGACCCCCGCCCTACCG
>NZ_JARJLM010000303.1 GCF_029335485.1 Cupriavidus basilensis | reverse complement strand
TTTTCCGAGGCGCTGACTCGTATCGTTCCGTACGCCTTTCTGGTTCACAAACTTGTACGGAGGAGTCCCATGAATCTGCCCGGTTTCCGCGTGAATCCCGCGCCCGCCCTTGCTCCCGCTTCGGTCATCGATGCGCTGCAAAACGTTGTCGTTCCGCATCTGAGCGACAACCTCGCGCGCAGCGTTGGTATCTATGGACTGACGCGCTACAACCGCACCAACAAACTCATCGGCACCGCGTTCACGGTCAAATGCCGCCCCGGTGACAACCTCATGATTTACAAGGCGCTGACGATGCTCCAACCGGGCCACGTTCTGGTGGTTGACGGCGCGGGTAACGAGCAGAACGCGCTGGTCGGCGAACTCATCAAGCTGCACGCCGAGAAGCATGGCTGCGTGGGTTTCGTCATTGACGGCGCAATTCGCGATGTCGCTTCGTTCGAGGACTTCCCCTGCTATGCACGCAGCGTGACGCACCGTGGTCCGTTCAAGGATGGCCCCGGCGAGCTGAATGTTCCCGTTACGGTCGGCGGCCAGGTCGTCAATCCGGGCGACATCATTGTCGGTGACGAAGATGGCGTGGTGTGCTTCCCCCAGGAAGACGCCGAGGTGCTGCTGGGTCTCGCCGCCAAGCACAACGCAAAGGAACAGGCTATCCAGGCAGAAATCGCTACTGGGAAGCGCGAACAGGAATGGATTAACAAAATCCTTGAAGCCAAGGGCCTGGCAGCGTAACGCCCCCTAGCATTGGAAGCATCATGACCACCACTTTGTTTCTCTCCGACCGTATCAATCGAATCAAGCCGTCGCCCAGCATGGCGGCCAAGGCACTCGTTGACCGCATGCGTGCGGAAGGCCACGACATCGTCGACTTCACGATTGGCGAGCCTGACCTGCCGACGCCGCCGAACATTGTTGAAGCTGCCATTGCAGCGATGGTTGACGGCGAGACAAAGTACACCGGCTCTAGCGGCACGCCGGCGCTGCGCGACGCCATCGCGACGAAGCTTCTGCGTGACAACGGCGTCCAGTACGCGCCGGAGAACATCGTGGTGGGCAGTGGTGGCAAGCACATCATCTTCCATGCCCTGGCAGTGACCCTGAACCCGGGGGACGAGGTCATCATTCACTCGCCGTTCTGGGTTTCGTATCCAGACATGGTGGGCGTCAACGAAGGTGTGCCCGTCATCGTGACGGGTAGCGAGTCCGACGGCTTTAAGCTGACGCCGGCGGCTCTCGAAGCAGCCATTACGCCAAGGACAAAGTGGCTCATTCTGAACAGCCCGAACAACCCGAGCGGGGCGGTTTATTCGGAGAGCGAACTCAAGGCGCTCGGCGAAGTCCTCAAGCGGCATTCCCATGTGTGGATGATGTCCGACGAGATTTACGAGCACTTCATCTTCGACGGTGGCAAGCATGTTTCACCGGTCGCGGCCGTTCCGGAACTTCAGGAGCGTAGCCTGATTGTGAACGGTGCTTCTAAGGGGTATTCGATGACCGGCTGGCGACTTGGCTACGGCGCAGGTCCGGTATCGCTGGTCAACGCTATTTCGAAGCTGATTTCTCAAACGACGACGTGCCCGAGCTCCATCAGCCAGGCCGCTGCGGTGGTCGCCTTCGCGGGCAGCCAAGAAGCGCCGCAGAGCGCCGCGACCATATTCGCGGCGCGTGGCCAACTGATGGCACAACTGCTTCGCGACGCTCCGGGTCTTCGGGTATCGGAGCCGAGAGGCGCGTTCTACTTGTACCCCTCCGTTGCCGGGCTCCTTGGCAAGATCACTCCCAAGGGAAAGAAGCTGGAGTCGGACCTGGATGTGGTGAACTACTTCATCGAGGAAGCTGCAGTTGCAAGTCTCGACGGTACCGCATATGGGCTATCTCCCTACATCCGGTTGTCGTTTGCGGCGTCCGAGAAGTCCATCCGCGAAGGGTGTAAGCGCATCGTTGAGGCGTGTGTAGCCTTGAGGTAAGCGAGTGCGCCATTGGTGTTTTGGTGACGCCAATGGCGCTTTTTTCATTAGCTTGTCGCCGGATTGTTAAGGCATGAGCAAGAGAGGAACAGTATGAGTGCCATAGCAGACAACAACACACTTCCAACTGAGTCGAAGGCGCCGCGTATGGGCCTGGCATGGCAGATTGCCATCGGCCTGGCTGTCGGCATCCTGGTCGGCTTTCTGCTGAACAAGTACCCCTCAGTACGGGAGGCTGCAATCGCAGGCTACCTGCAGCCGGCAGGCGACTTGTTCATCAAGCTCATCAAGATGATTGTGGTCCCCATCGTGTTCACCAGCATGGTGGTCGGTATTGCGGGCGTGGGCGACGGCAAATCGCTGGGGCGCATCGGCCTGAAGACGCTCATTTACTTCGAAGTCATCACGACCATCGCCATCGTGATCGGCCTGGTATTCGGCAACGTATTTCAGCCAGGTGCAGGGACCGACATCGCGCAGCTTGGTGCTGTAGACATCTCGAAGTTCCAGAGTGCCGGCAGCCAGACGGCCGCATCCCACAGCTTCATGCAAATGGTGCTGGCAATCGTTCCCGACAACATCCTTGCATCCATGGCGCGAGGGGACCTTCTTCCCGTCATCTTCTTCTCCGTGCTGTTTGGCTTGGGGCTGCAAAGCGTTTCCCCTGACCTCCGCCAGCCCGTGCTGGCCACGCTTCGTGGCATCTCTGACTCAATGTTCAAAGTCACGAACATTGTGATGCGCTATGCCCCAATCGGTGTTGCCGCACTCATCGCAACGACTGTGGCCAATTTTGGCTTTGGCTCTCTGTTTCCGCTGCTAAAGCTGGTTGCTGTCACCTACGCGGCCCTCGCCCTATTCGCGGTCGTCGTGCTGGGTATCACCGCCAGACTTTTTGGCTTCAGCATCTTTGCACTGCTTCGTATCATCAAGGATGAACTCGTCATTGCGTTCTCCACCTGTAGTTCCGCGACTGTGCTGCCGCAGCTCATGAAGAAGATGGAGGATTACGGCTCCCCAAAAGCCATTACGACCTTCGTCGTCCCAACCGGATACACCTTCAACCTGGACGGCGCATCCATTTACCTGGGCATCGGGACCCTCTTCGTCGCGCAACTCTACGGCATCCATCTGGGCCTGCAAGAGCAAATTGTTCTTACCCTGACGATGGTGATTACGTCTAAGGGGGCCGCAGGAGTACCTGGGTTCATGTTCGTCATCCTGCTGGCAACCCTGGCTAGTGCCGGCTTGCCGCTGGAAGGGCTCGCATTCATCGCCGGTATCGACCGAATCATGGATATGGGTCGCACCGCTTTGAACGTGATTGGGAACGCGCTGGCTCCGCTTGTCATCGCAAAATGGGAAGGGCAATACGATGCAGCGAAAGGCCGGGCCTATCTGGCATCGCTGGAACAAAATCGGTAGGCTTGCTCCCTCGCAGGCGTCTAGCGGGCGGTCAGCGCCTGCTAGACTGAAAAGTCGCTTCAGCTTCGCTGAGCACGAGCTGAGCAAGAGAAGCACGAGGGCCCCTCGTTGACCACAGGAACCCCAGGCGCCTGACAGGCGCCTGGCCTGGCAGCGAGACTCTTACCAGTGAGGTGTCGCCCTCCCACATTGGCGACCAATCTGGGAGCAAGGAGATGCCCAAGCCGTGCTTGATGAGCGACGCGATAAGCATTAGCCCGTCAATCTCTAAGCGCTGGTGCGGGCGAATCCCGTTCTCTCGTAGGTACCTGTCCGCCAGCCTCCCACCCCAGACTCGCCGGTCGTACTTGATGAACGGCTCTGTGCGCAAGAGTTCATGGGCGTCCTTTGAAGCGTCTACGCCGCGGTGTGCCACAACAACAAGTGGCTCTTCCATCAAGGTCTGCCATGTGCAGGACTTCGGAATGCCAATCTGGTGCTCAACAACAATAGCCGCGTCAAGGTCTCCAGAGCCAACGCTCCCAATCATGTCTGGCGAAAAGCCAACGGTAACGCGGACGCCAAGCTCCGGATAGGCGTCATAAAGCCTCGCGAGCGCTCGCGGAAGCAGGCTCGGCGCAGCGGAAGGGAACAGGCCAAGCCGAAATTCCCCTGCCGGTGCGCGTTCGTTGGCAATTGAGCGGAGGTCTCGCGAAGCCCGGACAAGGTCGCGGGCACGCTCCAGCACGTTCACACCAGCAGTCGTTGGCCGTACCACACGACCGGACCGTTCAATCAAGGCAACGCCCAAATCCTCTTCGAGCGCGTGAATCCTGGACGCGATCGTTGCCGGCGAGAGTTCAAGGTGCCGCGCGGCCTCCGCCATAGACCCCAGCTCGACCACCATCACGAAGCTTTGTAAGAAGCGAATGTCCATGGGCTCATTCTACGTCGGCCCGGCACCGGGAAGATAGATTTTTCGTGGTGTGAACATGCATCAACGTACTTTTTCCAATGTTGAAGACCGCCGATACTTTTGGCCAATGGACCTTCGTTGGCCCCAAATACAAGACTTGGAGACAAGAGTGAATCGGAAGAGCTTCCTTCGCGTTACCGTGGGCGCGCTATGTGCTGTAGTGCTGACACAGGCCCATTCAGAAACCTATCCTGATAAGGCAATCCGCTTCATCGTTCCGTGGCCGGCTGGCGGCGCGGCGGATGCAGTTGGCCGCTTGGTGGCGCAAGCTCTGACAACGCAGCTCGGTCAGACGGTCTATGTGGAGAACATCGCTGGCGCGGGGGGAAACATCGGTACCGCCCAGTTCGTCCGCAGCAAGCCGGACGGCTACACGCTGTACCTGGCCACCAGCTCGACCAATGCCGCCAGTCCTCATCTGTATAAGCGTACCGGCTTCGAGCCCATCAAGGACTTCACCCCCATTGCATCCGTTGCTGCCATCCCGAGCATCCTGGTTGTGCCGGCGGCGTCGCCCTTCAAGACGCCCAAGGACATCATCGACGCTGCGAAGGCCAAGCCTGGCAAGTTGTCTTATGGTTCGGGCGGCGTCGGCGCATCTGCCCACCTGGCAGGCGAGCTATTCAAGTCCATTGCCGGCATCGATGTGATTCATGTCCCGTACAAAGGCAGCGGGCCGGCCATCTCTGACGTCATGGCCGGACAGCTCTCATACATGCTCGACACGGGAGCGGTCCCGTACATTCGGGGCGGAAAGGTCCGCGCTATCGCCGTTGCTGCGGACAAGCGCCTGCCACTCTTTCCCGAAGTGCCGACCTTCACAGAGCTTGGCATCAAGGGAATGCAGATGAACGCGTGGTATGGCGTCGCGGCGCCTGCGGGAACGCCGGAAGCCGTCGTGACGCGCGTCAACGCAGCAATCAACAAGGCTCTGCAAACCGGAGCTCTGCCCAAGCAACTTGCGGACATTGGCGCCGAAGTTCGGACCGGGAGCCCGGCTGACTTCTCGAAGTTCTGGGGCACCGAACTCCAACGCTACGAGAAATTGGTTAAGTTGACCGGCGCGACGCTCGACTGACCCGGGACAGCTCTATATAACAGTCATGGCAAAGCTCACGTCCGGCGCCTCGGACCTTCCGGCTTCGGCGGAAAGGCCAATGGCCACCAACGCTCCTCCGTCGAAGGTCCTCAGAAAAGTGCTGTGCCTCGATGATTTCGAGCCGCTCGCTCGCCGACATCTCCCGCCTCCTGTGTTCGGCTATATAGCGGGCGCAGCAGAGACCAACCAGTCTTATCGAGCGAATCGAAGCAGCTTTTCCGAGTACGAGTTCATCCCTCGTGCACTTGTAGACATCTCCCAGCGCAGTCAGGCCGCGTCGATACTGGGGCAAACCTTTGCTGCCCCCTTTGGTATTGCGCCCCTTGGCCTCAGCGCATTGTCGGCGTACCGAGGGGACATCGTGCTGGCGAAGGCGGCGCGTGATGCCAGGATTCCGATGATTATGAGCGGCTCCTCCCTCATTCGCCTGGAAGAGGTCATAAAGGTGAACCCTGACGCCTGGTTTCAGGCGTACCTGCCAGGCGAGGAAAGAGCCATTGTGGCACTCATTGAACGCGTCTTTGCCGCAGGGTTCAAGACCTTGGTCATCACCGTCGACACGCCTGTGGCTGCCAATCGGGAGAACAACGTGAGGGCAGGGTTCTCCACGCCTATCCGTCCATCCATGCGCTTGGCTTGGCAGGGTACTTCGCACCCTCGGTGGCTCTTTGGAACGTTCGCAAGAACGCTCGTGCGGCATGGCATGCCGCACTTCGAGAACAACTACGCAACACGCGGTGCGCCTATCGTGTCGCCCACAGTGGAGCGGGATTTCTCGGACCGAGGCCATCTCACGTGGAAGGACGTGGAAATGATTCGCCGCATATGGCCGGGCAACCTGGTCATCAAAGGCATCCTTAGTAAGCGGGATGCCTCCATCGCACGAGATATTGGTGCTAATGCGATCGTAGTCTCCAACCACGGCGGTCGACAGCTCGACGGGGCTATTGCGCCACTGCGCGTTCTGCCGGAAATCGTTGCCGCCTGCACTGAAATCCCGGTAATGCTGGACAGCGGCATCAGACGCGGAACTGACGTTTTGAAGGCTATTGCCCTCGGCGCCAAGTTCGTGTTTGTCGGAAGGCCATTCGGTTACGCTGCCGCGGTTGGAGGTCAGGCGGGTGTGGCGCACGCCATCAGCCTGTTAAGCGCAGAAGTCTCCAGAAACATGGCCATGTTAGGCGTTAATGCCGTCTCGGACCTGCGAGCGGAGGACTCGCTTTACCGCGTGAATCTAGTCGATTCGGCTCATTGCTGACTCCGCCAGGACCGCTTGACTTCCGCCGCCCGTGCGCAGGGGCACTTTAGGCCGGACGCCGCCGCCGCGGCTGCCCGTGTCTGGGCCCGAAGTCACAACACTGTCTGGCGATGTCGGCCACAGCATAGCCCAATGCAGCCTGATGCTGCTTCAGGAATGACGCAACATAGGTAATGCTTGGCGCCGGTGGGTCAGTGTGCACAAGCTGCAGACGCTTTTGGCTTATCTCTTGGTCGAACAAATGCAGGGGTACACAGCTGACGCCTACGCCTGCTTCCACCAGGCCGGCAAGCGCAACCAAGCTATTGCTGCCAGACACACGATGCGGTTCTATCCCGGCTTGGGCATACAGCGTCTCACAAAGCGCAGTTAGCCCCGAGCCGGCGTCCTGCTCGATGAGAGGGAGCGACGCCAGGTCTTGCAGCGAGACCACCTTCCCAGTGTCAAACGCGCCGACCGGGCAAATCCAGCTGAACTTAACGGATTGCAATTTGACAGTCGCCATTGCGGGCGTGGCATAGGCCTCAGGGAGTACCGCAAAATCTAGCCGCCCGTCCAGAACCTTGTCGCGTAGCGAGGCTGACAGGTCCACGTCCGGTTGCAGCGTCACGTGCGGATACACGCTGTTTAGTCGTCGCACCAAGCTTGGAAACCACGTCAGCGCCACCAGTTCTGTGATGCCGATATGCAAGACGCGTGCAACATTCTTTGCTGAGGCCTTGATCTCCTCTAGGCGAGCGGTTGCCGCCAGGAAGCTCTCACAGAGCTCGAGCAATTCTTGGCCTTTCGGCGTTAGCGCTGCCTTTCTTCCAGAACTCTCAAAGAGCGGCGCAGCCGATATGCGCTCAAGTTCCTGGAGTCGCTTCGTCGCTGCCGACTGCGTCACGTGGAGCTTGGTCGCAGCCCGTTGAACGGTCCCCAGCTTTGCCGCCCAGTAGAATGCTTCGACTTGTTTGATGGTTATCATGCCCCCGTCCTGTTGTTGTGCTCCGCCGTCCCTGTGGGATAAGCATGCTCGAAGTCACATGTGCGTTTAGCCAGCTCTACCACGCTACGCAGGAAAGGCATCGCCAAATCTGAGCGAATCATCGTCACATAGTGAATTTTCGGCAACCTGGGCGTTACGTTCAGCTGCACCAAATGACCCGCCTCCAGGAAATTCCGAATAACAGATTGGGGCAGGTAGGCGACACCAAGGCCAGATGCCGCAATACCCACCAAGGCGACAATGCTGTTACTCGGGATGGTGCTTTTGGGCACAACGCCGTGTCGCCGGAGCCACTCGCCAATGAGGATGCCCGAACCCGAAAGGCTGCCTTGGGTGAGCAATGTGTATTCGCCTAGCTTGGCCACCGGTATCCGACTGGTGCCCTGCATCAAGCCTGGTGCACAGACCCAATCGTTGTGTACCTCCGCCAGCTTGTCCTTTACGTATCCGGTAGCGGCAAATGCATCCGGAAGGATAGCCAGGTCTAGCTGGCCCGCCTGCAATCGCTGGCGCAAGTTCACGCTTAGGTCCACCTCAGGCTCAATCGCCACGCGCGGGTACTCGGCTTGAATGGCTTGCAGCAGCCTTGGCAGCCACGTCAGCGCAGTCAACTCCGTTACGCCAAGGCGAAGCTTGCGGCTCAGCACTTCTTTGCTCGCGAACCTCTCCAACAGCAAGTCCCGCTGGCTAAGCACCGCCTTTGCACGATTCAGGACCTCAACTCCCTCGACCGTCAGCCTAACCGCGCGCCCAGACCGGTCCAATAACGGGTAGCCAAAGCTATCTTCGAAATCCTTAATCTGCTTAGAGACGGCCGAATGCACGACACCTAACCGACGTGCGGCCGCATCCATGGAGCCCGTCTCTGCGATGGCCGCCAGTGCCTCGAGTTGCTTGAGCGTCGTCATAGCCTTAGGGGTAACCCCCTCATCTTGTCACTTTTTGGAATGTAGGAGCGCCTAAAAATGTCGCTTTAACTAATTATATCCATCTGCAAGAATGGATTCACAAACCGAGGCAGCGACAGAAGCTGACTGGTTGGAGACAACGACCTGCCGCAACGGCACCCATATTGGCCTGGAGAACCCCATGAAGGCAACTTTCAAACTGAGCTTCGCTGTGCTGACTTGTGCCCTGGCAATCGCCGCCCCCGCAAAGGCTGACCAACTAGCGGACATCAAGGCGCGTGGCACGCTGGTCTGCGGCGTTCTCAGCAACCTCGAGCCGTTTGGCTTCCAGGACCCGAACACCCGCGAACTGACGGGCTACGACGTGGACTTCTGCAAGGGTGTCGCCAAGGTCCTGGGCGTGAAGCCGGAACTCAAGGTGGTATCGCTTGAAGCTCGCGTCCCGGAGCTGAGTCAAGGCCGCGTCGACGTTCTCGCTGCTGTGCTCGGCTACACGCCGGCACGCGCCGAGCAGATTACTTTCTCGGACAGCTATTTCGTCAGCGAGCAGAAGCTTGCCGTCAAGGGCAACAGCTCCTACAAGCAGCGCGATGACCTGGCCGGTAAGCGCATCAGCACCATCAAGGGCTCCAGCACGCAGAACTTCCTGCAGAAGACGCTGCCGACCGCGCAACTGGTCAGCTACGACGACGCCCCCTCGGCCTTCATGGCCCTGGTCCAAAGCAAGGTCGATGGCTTCGGTCTGTCGGAAACCATGCTGCGCCGCTTCATCGCCAAGGCCGGTCCCTCGGGGAACATCCAGGTCATCACGCCGGCGCTAGGTCAGGAAGCGTGGGGTCTCGGCATCAAGAAGGGGGAGCCTGCTCTTGAAAAGGCAGTGAACACGGCGCTGGCCGACATGGAGAAGTCGGGCGAAGCCCAACAAATCTTCGACAAGTGGCTCGGCGCGAAGACGATGTACCAGATGAAGCGGGAATTCCGAGTGCAGTCCATCAACAAGGGCTAACACGAACGTTGGGGCCGTTCGGCCCCAACTCTAGGAGTCCGACATGTTTTCCCACTTTAATCTCAGCGCCATCTTCGCCGCACCCTATGGCGAACAGCTGCTCAAAGGCCTGGAGCTCACTGCTTGGCTTACGGTCTGTAGCTGGGCGCTGGCACTGGTGCTTGGCACCATCCTGGCGACGGTTCGCGTATCTGGAAGCCGCATCGCAGAACGCTTCGTCGCCGGCTATGTAGCGTATCACCAGAATGTTCCGATGCTGGTCCACATCCTTCTGTGGTACTTCGGCATCCCGACTCTCCTGCCGGAGAGCATTCAAACGTGGGCCAATGCCAACAACGGCGAGCTCATTTTTGCCGGCATCGCGATTGGCATGTGCATGGCGGCCTATTTCTCGGAGGACATCCGAAGCGGGCTGCGTTCGATTCCGGTAGGCCAGCACGAGGCTTCGCGCTCGCTGGGTCTGAGCTACCTCGGCTCGATGCGTTACGTCATCCTGCCGCAAGCCTTCCGCATTGCGCTGCCGCCGTTCATCAACCACACCGTTCTGCTGTTCAAGAACACCAGTCTGGCGATGGCAGTCGGCGCGGCCGAAATGACCTATGCAGTCCGTGAGGTCGAGAACCACACGTTCCGCACCTTCGAAGCGTACCTCCTCGCAACGGTCTTCTATCTGGTGGTCTCTCTCGGCCTGATGGCAACCGGTGCTCTGGTAGCACAAAGAACCCGAATCCCTGCGAGGTAAGTCATGTTCGATATTCTGCGCGACAACTGGCAACTCCTCCTGGTTGGCCAATACCCCCAGGGCCCGTTGGGCGGCTTGGCGCTGACGCTGATTCTGTCGGTGCTGGGCCTGGTCATCTCGTTCCCCATCAGCATCCTGCTCGCCGTTGCCCGTGTCTCTCCCTGGAAGGTCTTCCGGGTGCCGGCGACCGTCATCGTCTACGTCGTGCGTGGCGTGCCGCTGGTGATGCTCATCTTCTGGAGCTACTTCCTGGTGCCCCTACTGGTGGGCCACGGCGTTACCGGCTTCACGACGCTGCTCTGTACCCTGATTATCTACGAAGCGGCCTATCTGTCTGAAGTGGTCCGTGCGGGCATCGAGGCATTACCCCGTGGACAGACCGAGGCTGCGCGAGCTTTGGGGCTGAGCTACCTGCAGACGCTGCGGCAAATTATCCTGCCCCAGGCCATCTACAACATGGTTCCCAGCATCGTGAGCCAGTTTGTATCGACCATCAAAGAGACATCACTGGGTTACGTCATCAGCGTCCAAGAACTGACGTTCTCGGCCAATCAGGTCAACACCAATTTGCTGACACGGCCGTTCGAAGTCTTCCTGATTCTTGCGTTGATTTACTTTGCCGTTTGCTTCTGTCTGACACAGTTCGCCCACTCGCTAGAGCGTCGTGTTACTCGCAGGAGGAGTGGTGCGGCTGCATCCAACCGGAGCTATCAAAATGATTCAGTTCTCCAAAGTCAATAAGTGGTACGGCGACTACCACGCCCTCGTTGACGTGACTGCAGAAGTCAAGCGCGGCCAGGTCGTTGTGGTTTGCGGTCCTTCGGGCTCCGGTAAATCGACGCTCATCCGGACAGTGAACCGTCTGGAAGAAATCCAGAAGGGAAGCATCACTCTGGACAACCAGGACATTCATGCACCGTCGTTAAACCTGAACAAGTTTCGCAGCCACGTGGGCTTCGTCTTTCAGCAATTCAACCTGTTTCCGCACCTGTCGGCCATCGACAATGTTTGCCTGGCGCCGATGAAGGTGGCGGCCAAGAGCAAGAGCGACGCCAAGAGCAAGGCAATGTCACTTCTCGAGCGCGTTGGTCTCGCGCATAAGGCTGAGGCTTACCCGCAGCAGCTCTCTGGTGGCCAGCAGCAGCGTGTGGCTATCGCTCGGGCGCTGGCTATGGACCCACCGGTCATGTTGTTCGACGAGCCAACAAGTGCCCTAGACCCGGAAATGGTGGGTGAAGTACTGAACGTGATGAAGGGCCTGGCCAAGGACGGCATGACCATGGTCTGCGTCACCCACGAAATGAATTTCGCTCGTGAAGTCGCGGACCGCGTCTGGTTCATGGACAAGGGCGCGATTCTCGAAGAAGCAGCTCCGAACGACTTCTTTGTCTCACCGCAGCATCCGCGGGCGCGCGCCTTCCTGTCTGACCTTCGCTCGCACTGAGTCGTTGACAATCATGGACCGCCCAAACAACTCCGAATCCGCCATTGTTGTCGGTGCCGGCATCATCGGACTCTCCATCGCTCTCAGGCTTAGGATGGAGGGGTACCAGGTTACCGTTATCGACAAGCAGATGCCGATGCACGGAGTTTCCTTTGGCAACGCTGGGTACCTGTCGGAGGCGAATATCTTCCCTCCCGCAACACCTGACCTGGTACGCCAGTTGCTGAAGCTGATGCTGGATAAGGAAGGGCCGCTTGTTGTCCGGCTGAGTTACGCCTGTCGGCTCGTCCCGTGGGCGATCCGCGCAATGGCAACGCTGAAGCCAGAGCCGTACAAGCGGGTTCTTTCGAGCATGGCGTCGCTTACGAGCTCGGCAATTGCCGAACTCGACGAGCTGACCAAAGAGGCATCGGCGGAGCATCTAGTTACCCGGCAAGGCGGGCTGGTCGTGTTCAAGACCGAAGCTGCTCTCGAGGCGAAATGCCGCGCGCTTCCCGTTTGGAACAGCTTTGCCTTGGCCGCGGAACGCGTATCAGCAGCCTATCTCCAAGAGCTAGAGCCTGCGCTGAGCAAGGACATCATCGGCGGAATCTACTTCCCAAACGCAGGTCGTTGCAGCAATCCTCGAGGGTTGGGCGTGCACTACGCGAAGCGGCTTATCGACTCGGGTGCTTTAATTCGTCGCGAAGAGGTACGTGTCGTCAATCTTGGTGCATCCGGCGAAGCCGAAGTCGTAACGACTGAAGGCGCGTACAAGGCCGACAAGGTAGTCGTTGCTGCTGGCTACCTCTCCAAGGACCTGCTCACGCCTTTCGGCTACAAAGTTCCCCTTGCTGCCGAGCGGGGATACCACCTTATGCTGCCGAGCTCTCAAATCGAGCTTCGTCGCCCCGTAGTCTTTGGCGAGCCGTTCTTCGCAGCCACGCCGATGGACGAGGGGCTGCGTCTGGCAGGAACCGCGGAGTTCGCCTATGCCGACGCGAAGCCAAACATGGCGCGAGCAAACATGCTCCTGGGGTTGGCGAAGCCTTACCTACCTGGAATCAACGGCTTGGATGCAAAGCCGTGGATGGGCGTTCGCCCGACGTTCCCGGATGGAATGCCGGCCATTGGCAAAGTATCGGGCACGCAGAGCGTGTTTTACGCCTTCGGCCATTCACACAGCGGACTGACGACTTCGGCCATTACCGCCAAATGCGTGGCGAGGTTGGTGCGCAGCGCTGGTCTCCCAATTGACGTAAGCGCCTTCAGTCTCGACCGCTTTCACTAACTAGCACTCGACAGCCATTTAGCACCCCTCCGTGGAGAGGGATAGCTCTTCTATTTTCTGGAGTTTGCCATGACAGACATCACCCAGCAACAGCTTGAAACCCTGAATCGCCTTGGAGCTGCCACCATCCATGAAGCACAAGGCCAGCGCGGTGCAGTCGACCCACGCATCGCGGCGCTTGACCCGGGAATGCGCGTGGTTGGTCCGGCGCTAACCGTGGACGTTCGTCCGAGCGACAACCTGATGATTCACTACGCCCTCACCAAGGCGAAGCCGGGCGATGTACTGGTCGTCGACGCCAAAGGGTTCGTCGACGCAGGTCCGTGGGGCGACATTCTGACGCTCGCTGCCAAGAAGATTGGGCTCGCCGGCCTTGTCATCGACGGCGCTGTGCGTGATGCGAGCGCGATTGTCGAAATGGGCTTCCCTGTCTTCTGCCGTGGCCTGTGCATCAAGGGTACGAACAAGTTCCAACCGGGCAAAGTGAATGTCCCTGTAACCGTGGGCGGCGTTATCGTGCGTCCGGGGGACATCGTCATGGGCGACCGCGACGGTCTCGTTGTCGTGGGCAAGGAAGAAGTCGCTCAAGTTATCCAGGCCAGCGAGGAACGCGAGCGCAAGGAAGAAGTCATGTGCCGACGTCTCGAAGAGGGAGCAACGATGGTGGAGCTCCTCGGTTTGCAAGAAACGCTCAGCCGCCATGGTCTCGTTTGACCCGGCGCATATCTGAATCCAATACCAGTAGAGGTAGACAAATGAGCAACAGCATCGTCAGCAGCCGAATGGGCCTGACTAAGCCGTCTCCCAGCATTGCCGCTAAAGCCTTGGTCGATGACCTCCGGGCGAAGGGCCACGACATTCTGGACTTCACCATTGGGGAACCAGACCTGGCGACGCCGGCGCACATCTGCCAGTCTGCCAACGAAGCCATCGCCCGCGGCGAAACGAAGTACACGAGCACGCTGGGTACCCCCGCCCTGCGGCGCGCGATTTCCAACAAGCTCCAGCGAACACTCGGGCTAGAGTACGGCAGTGACGAAATCGTGGTGGGCTGTGGGGCCAAGCAGGTCATCTTCAGCGCGCTGACGGCTTCGCTCGAAGAAGGCGATGAAGTCATCATTAGTGCACCGTACTGGGTCTCGTACCCGGACATGGTCAGCATGAATGGTGGCAAGTCCGTCATTGTGACCTGCGATGCGGACGTCGGCTTCAAGCTCACCGCGCAGGCGCTGGAAGCTGCCATCACGCCGAAGACGCGCTGGCTGATTCTCAACAGCCCCAACAATCCGACCGGCGCTGTCTACACGGCGGGCGAGATGAGTGCCATTTGCGCGGTGTTGGAGCGCAATCCCCACATATGGGTGCTGAGCGACGAAATTTACGAGCCGTACGTCTACGACGGCGGCACCGCTGTTTCACCCCTTCAACTGATGCCGTCGCTGAAGCAACGCTCGTTGCTCATTAATGGCATGTCGAAAGCGTATGCCATGACCGGATGGCGCGTGGGTTACGGCGCAGGCCCGCGTGAGCTCGTGAAGGCAATTGGAACCATCCTGTCGCAGAGCTCCACGTGCACGAGTTCCGTGTCGCAGGCTGCGGCGGTCGTCGCACTCGAAGGCGACCAGTCGTGCGTTCGCGAGATGGTGGAGATTTTTGAGAGACGACGCGACCGGATGGCCGAGCTGCTCAACGACATCCCAGGCATAGAGTGCAGCCCGTCCGCGGGCGCCTTCTATATCTACGCATCCGTCAAGGGGCTGCTAGGCAAGCAAACCGAGACCGGCAAGATTATCGAGACCGACCTGGATGTCGTGATGTTCTTCCTGAACAAGGCCGGCGTGGCAGTGCTCGACGGCACGGCTTACGGACTGTCCCCGTACCTCCGCTTCTCGTTCGCCACCTCCCTCGAAGTCATCGAGGAAGGGTGCGCGCGCCTGAAACAAGCCGTCGAATCGCTGCGTTAGGCGCAAGGCGTTCAAACAGAGGTACTACCCTCACGATGTGGTGGTTTCTTCTCACGTGACCGACAACTACTATTGGAACAAGGGACGAAATATCATGAACCGCGCTGTGGAGTTTTCCGACGTGGCCACGAGGCCATCGAGCGCCGCTGAACGCCTCGACGCGTTACCGGTTGGCTCGTTCCACTACCGCCTTATCGGGGTGATCGGGGCTGGCCTCTTCCTGGATGCGTTCGAGCTCGCCCTGGCGAGCGGCGTACTCGGCACTCTCGTGAAGGAGGGCTGGAGCAATCTGAAGCTGAACGGCTACTTTGTCACAGCGACCTTCATGGGCTTCATGATTGGTTGTTGGGCGGCGGGCATCATTGGTGACCGCCTGGGTCGGAAGTTCAGCTATCAGGCAAACCTCGCAATCTTTGGCTTGGCTTCCCTGGCTGCGACTTTCGCACCCAACATCGAGACCCTGATTGGATTGCGGTTCCTGATGGGCATTGGTCTTGGTGCGGAGCTGGTTCTCGGCTACGCGACCTTGGCCGAATTCGTTCCTCCCCAAAGACGTGGCCGTCTGGTGGCACTGCTGTCTTTCATTGCGCAGTGCGGCATTTTCGTGTCCTCCGTCGTGTCGCTATGGGTCATCCCGAATTTTGGATGGCGTGCGATGTTTGCCATCGCGGGCATTGCTGCGATCTTCGTCTGGTTCCTGCGCAAGTTCATGCCCGAGTCTCCCCGTTGGCTCGAGCAACAAGGCCGGCATGCTGAGGCTGACGCCATTCTCACGGAAGCCGAGCGCCAGGCTGGAGTTGTTCCGCGCAGTGCTAAGGCCGTGTCTGCGCTGGCACCGGCGCAGGCCAGCGTCCAGCCTGCCAAGGCCACTATCGGAACACTGTTCTCCGAAGAACTTCGTCGCCGGACGTTCGTTGCAGTCGTGACGCTGTGCGTCATTCAGGTCTGCCTCTATGGTCTGGTGACGTGGCTACCGACGTTCTTCGTCCAGCAGGGCTTCTCGGTCGTGAAGTCGCTGCAGTGGAATACCGTGATGACGCTCGGCGGACCCGCTGGTGGTCTCATTGGTCTGCTTCTCGCCGACAAGGCGGGCCGTAAGCCGATTCTCATGACTGCGGCACTCGCGGCGATTGCACTTTCCGTCGTCTACGTGAATTTGACCACCGAAAATTTGCTGATGATGGTGGGCTTCCTCCTTATCACGGCCATCTATGTCATCGTGGTTGTGGGCCAGGCTGTGTACGTGTCTGAGCTATTCCCGACCGCCGTTCGTATGCGAGGCACTGGGCTTAGCAGCACCGTCGCGCGAGTGGTGGCAGCCAGCATTCAGTTCGCTATCCCTCCGCTCTTCGCGGCAGGCGGCGTGACTGCCATCGTGACCGCCGTGGCCGCTGCTCTGGTCCTACTGACCCTCGTCATCGGCTTCGTTGGCGTAGAGACAAAAGAGCGTTCCCTGGAGCAGATTTCCGTCTAGGAAAGGAACATTGGAGGTTGAGATGAACGGAGCAGCTATCAGTTTGCTCGGCACGACGGCAGTGCAACTCGTCGCTGCTCCGCCTGTTTGCCTGGAGACGCAGCAACGTATCTGGGCCTTCTCCAAAGAGGCCCGGCGCTGGCGAGGCGTGCGGGAGGTGGTGCCGGGGATGAACAATGTCACCGTGCTCTACGACGTTCTTTCGATTCGTCCCGATGTTTTACAGACCAAGATGGAGAAAGCTTGGGAGGCGGCTGAAGGTATTGTCATCGAGCCAAGCACTCTCGTGGTTCCCGTCTTGTACGGCGGTGACTTCGGGCCGGACCTTCCTGCGATCGCCGAGCACGCAGGGCTGTCTGTAGAGCAAGTCATCGAGATTCATTCGAATGCGACGTATCAGGTCTATTTCCTCGGGGCGCATGCTGGATTTGCGTATCTGGGTGGCCTGGATAGCCGCCTGCACACGCCGCGCCTGGCATCACCTCGACTCAGGGTTCCCGCAGGAAGCGTGGCGATTGGCGGCGCTCAGGCCGGTGTCATCGCGCAGGATTCCCCGAGCGGATGGTTGTTGCTGGGAAGGACATCGTTGAAGTTCTTCGACATAGGGAAGCCAGAACCAGCGTTGCTCGCTCCAGGTGACATCGTCCGCTTCGTTCCCGAAGAAGCGCCGTCATGATTGAAGTCGTTCGAATCGGCCCCTTGGCTTCGGTGCAAGACCTAGGCCGCGACGGCTATCGCTCCGTCGGCCTGTCCTCCTGCGGGGCGATGGACAAGGTCGCCCTGGAGATTGGCAATATTCTCCTCGGCAACGACGCAACGAGCGCCGGCATCGAGATGACGGTCCCTCCGACGGTCCTGAGGTTTCACGTTCGCACCTCAATTGCCCTTACCGGTGCAGTCGCGTCGGCAACGCTGAATGGCGAGGCGTGCGTGCAACCTTGGTGGTGCATGACCGTTGATGAAGGTGACGAGCTGGAGATTAAGCGCACGCGGTATGGGGCTCGCTCCTATCTCGCGGTTAAGGGTGGGATTGATAGCTGTCAGGTGTTGGGCTCCCGCAGTACCGACCTCAAGGTTGGGTTCGGAGGCTATGAGGGGCGCGCGCTGCGAAAAGGCGACCGGATTCCATTGTTGTCACGGATGTCTGATGGGGAAAGAATCCACCCGTTTGGGGTGCTGTCCCCTTGGGAGGCTCTGCCAATCGACGGACACACGGCCCTGGAGTCGGAGGAAATGGTAGTTCGCGTCCTCCCAGCGTCCGAATACGGCAAGTTCACGCGCGAAAGCATCGACGAGCTTTGGTCCACTGGATGGACCGTCGAGTCCGAGAGCAATCGAATCGGCTATCGACTAAAGGGGCCGGCCTTGCGCCTGAGCGCTTCACTGGAGATGCTGTCGCACGGCATCGTTCCAGGCGTAATCCAGGTGCCGCCGTCTGGCCAACCAATCATCGCCATGGCTGACGCACAAGCCTCGGGTGGATACCCAAAGATTGGCACCGTTATCGAGGCAGACTTGTGGCGGCTAGCACAAACCAATCTCGGAAAACAGATTCGCTTTAAGGAATGCACGCTCGAGCAAGCTGTCGACGCCTACACAGAGTTGCGACGGTACATCAACCATCTGGGAGATTTGTGGTGGAGGGTTGCCTGATGTCTTGGGTGCTCTGCATTCCAACGTTCACATTGTTGCGGCGGCCCCCCGAGGAGGGCCACCGCTACGCCATTGCTGAGTTTGCTGTTTGCTAAGGAGTTTTTAAATGCGATTTGTTGACCTGAACTCGGATATGGGCGAAGGCTTCGGCCCATACACCATGGGTGACGACGCTGCCATGCTGAAGATTGTGACCTCGGCAAACGTCGCCTGTGGCTTCCACGCAGGCGACCCCATAATCATGGACCGCACGGTGAGTATGGCGCTCGCGAACAGAGTCGACGTCGGTGCGCATCCTGGCTTTGCCGACCTGTGGGGTTTCGGGCGCCGAGTCATCGTCGGTGACAGCCCAAAGACCATCGAGAAGTTCGTTGCTTACCAGTTGGGCGCGCTCCAGGCTATCGCCATCGCCGCTGGGCATAAGGTCACGCACTTCAAAGCGCACGGCGCTCTGGGCAACCTGATGTTCACGAACACCGAGATTTCCGAGGCGGTTGCGAACGCTGTGGCGAGTGTCGACAAGGACCTCATCTTCGTTATCCCGCCTCGAACCGAAGGGGAGCGCGTGGCCGAGCGCCGCGGTCTGCGCATCGCCCGAGAGATTTTTGCCGACCGTGCTTACACGCCCGAGGGGCATCTCGTTTCCCGGAAACTGCCTGGTGCAGTCATTCATGACAAGGATGAATGCGCCACGCGTGTGGTTCGGATGCTCGAAGAACAGGCTGTATTCGACATTGAAGGAAACAAGTTTCACGTCCGAATCGACAGCGTTTGCGTTCATGGCGACACTCAGGACGCCGTGGAGGTGGCGGCAGCCGTCAGGTCTTCCATCGAAGCCGCAGGCCTTGCGCTGCGCCCACTTTCCCAGCATGACCTTTGACTAGCAAATAGGGAATCAGAATCGTGAGCAACGACATCGTCCGCTATCCGACGCCGCTTACCGCACCGCTGTCCCGCGCTGTACGCGCTGGCGGCTTCCTCTTCTTGTCCGGGCAGACTCCGAAGGATGAGAACCTCCAACCGCTTCGCGGCGACATCAAGACTCAGACGCAGAATGTCCTGGACGCAATCAGCGAGTCGCTGAAGGGGTGCGGCTCCAACCTTTCCGAGGTTGGGCGATTCTGCGCAGCAGCAGTCCGCCCATTGCGATATAAACCATAAAGGCGAAAAAGCGGGCGGAAAACAGGCGTCAGGCGGTCGAAAAGCCGGCAAGATTACGCCTGATTTTCAGGATGTGGAAAAAACAGAGCCGACACCACGCGAGCGGGAAAAATCGCGCGTTGCGCGGGACGTATTTCAGCAGCCTGATAAGGGTCATCTGCGAGCTTCCAGCTCGCTCCCCACTGGGGTGGCGGTATCCACGCTTGATTCCGCGACTTTCATGAAGAACCGCTCTCTTTCAAGCACCGTTCTCGCAACCTCGATGACGGCCGCGATGCCGGCGCCTCGCTCTTCGTCTAGATAGGACACGTAATACGGCGTCGGGGGCAGCGGCGGCTTTGCCGGCAAGACTCTCAGTTCACCCGTAAGCAACTGCTCGCGCAATATTGCGATCGGTAAGACCGCGATCGCATGGCGGGCTCTCACAAGGCGCAACATCAACGAAAGCGAATTGCAGGAGTTGACGGCGTCAAAATCGAAGCCGCCGCTTCTCAACCATTTCTGCACGACGCCGTTCAGCGTGGACGGTGGCGAGTTGGTGATGATGGGCAATTCCGCCGCGTGCGACGGCAAGAACTCGCCGTCGGGGATGTCCAGGTCGCGCGAGGCCAGCCACTGTAACTCTACCCACCCGATCAACTCGTCGATGACGTGGGAACCGGCGCCGAAGTTGGTATGGAACGCGATATCGAGTTGTCGATTGCGCAGTTTTTCCGTCAGCACGGTGCCAACTTCGATGCTGAGTTCGACGATCAATTTCGGATGACGCAGCTTGAGTTGGGTCAGGGTCTCGGTGAGCCCCACCATGGCAGCCGATTCGTCCGAACCCAGGCGAAGCAAGCCCTCAAGGGGAGGTCCGGCGCCGCCCAGCCGCTCGAAGTCCTGGCCCGCGCTCAAGACCCGCTCCGCGTGGCTCAAGGCACTCCGGCCCGCGACAGTGAGTTCGACGCGCTGCTGCCTGCGCGAAAACAGTTCCATCTTCAGCACGGCCTCCAACTCCTTGATCCGTGCAGAAATGGCCGGCTGGCTGAAATGCAAGTGATGCGCTGCGCCATGGATGGTTCCGAGCTTGGCCGTCCAATAGAAGGCTTCGATTTGGCGGAGAGTGATTTTCATGATCAAAAAATTTTATCACCTTGCCTCCGAATAAATGATTTTTCTTTCAAGTCATCCTGGGATAACTTCAATTGTCACCTGTTTTTTTGAAGCTCTGGAGCTCTATGTACGTTCTCAATCCCTCGCCGACGCCGATCGACCGCGCCCTTCTGGAACTGCTCGCGCAGGCAGAACCGGCCGTCATAGGGCACTTTCGCCACACCGGATTCATGAGCCCCTCGATCCGCGCCCACTTTCAGGACCGGCGCATTGCAGGGACGGCCGTCACGATCCGCGTGCCCGGCATGGACGGAGCGATGGTTCACTACGCGATCGGGCAAGCGCGCGCCGGCGATTTTCTGGTGGTGGATCGCTGCGGCGACATGGCCATTGCGGCGATGGGCGGTGCAGTCGCCTATGCCGCGAGAGCTGCAGGGGTCGCCGGCATCATCGTGGACGGGCTGGTGACCGACCTCGGTGAGTTGCGTCAGTACGGCGTACCTGTCTGGTCGCGCGGCACCTCTGCGGTCACGACCAAAACGCTCGGATTGGGCGGAGAGTTCTGCATCCCGGTGAACTGTGGCGGCGTGGCGGTCAATCCAGGCGATGCCATCCTTGCCGACGAGAACGGCATCCTGGTGCTGAATCCGGCCGATATCCGCGAAGCAGCGACACGCGCGATCCAGATGAGCAAGGACGAAAAACTCACGCTCGCGCGCGTGGATGCGGGTGAAAAGTACCCCGATATTCTCGGCACCACGAAGGTAATCATGGACAGGATGGGGATGCGGGGATGATCACAGCGCCCACACGATCGGACATTCCCCTCGACAACGTCGTCGTCTTGTCGGCCGGGCTGCGCCGCGGCGAGTTGACATCTGTCGAGATCGTCTCAACGTCCCTCGCACGCATCCGCGCGCATGATGAATGGCTTCACGCCTTCGCGGCCATATACGAAGAGGAAGCGCTGGCAGCCGCAGAGGCCGCTGACCGGATGATGCGGGCCGGCTGCTGGCTCGGCCCGTTGCACGGGATCCCGGTTGCGCTGAAGGACCTCATCGACATCGCCGGCAAGGTGACCACCGGCGGCTCGCCGCTTTTCGCCAACCGTCAGGCCCAGCGGTCTGCGCGGATCGTGGAACGCCTGCATGCCGCGGGCGCAATCATCGTCGGCAAAACTCACATGGTCCAGTTCGCGCTGGGCGCCTGGGGCACCAACGAACACATGGGCACGCCGCGCAACCCGTGGGATCACAAGACGCATCGCACTCCTGGAGGCTCAAGCAGCGGATCGGCCGTGGCGGTTGCCGCCGGCCTGGTGCCCTTGTCGATCGGAACCGACACCGGGGGTTCCGTGCGCGTGCCGGCGTCCTTCTGTGGCATCACCGGCCTGAAGGCAACTGCCGGTTGCATCGACACCACGGGCGTGCTGCCCTTGAGCACGACGCTGGACAGCATCGGCGTCTTCGCCCGGTCGGCGGCCGACGCCGCATTGCTGTATGCCGTGCTAGCCGATGACGCCAGCGTTGCTGTAGAAGAGCCCAAGCGCGATGAAGGCAGGGCCTTCGCCGGACTGCGCGTCGGCCGTCTCGCCGAGACTGATCTCGACGGCGTGGCGCCCGACATCCGTGCGGCCTACGAGGCAGCGCTCGAAGTGTTCCATCGCGGCGGCGCCCAGATCACCGTCGTCGAGATGCCGCGCTCGCTGGACGCGTTCGCACGGACGGCCAGCGCGATCATGCTGTCCGAAGGCGCGGTCGACTATGGCGAGCTCACTGCCGACCCGGCCGCGCCGGTCGACAGTTCGGTACGGCCGCGCCTCGCGGCCGGGACGCGCGTCACCGCGATGCAATACGTCCGCGCCCTGCGTCAGCGCGTCGCGTGGAAGCAGGAGTTTGCGACCTTGCTGTCGCGGATCGAAGCATTGGTGACGCCCACGACGCCTTCCACTGCGATCCCGGTCGATGAAGTCGATCACGACCAGGCACCGGTCCGCTACACGCGGCTGCTCAACCTGCTCGACATGTGCGGCGTCTCGCTGCCCGCTGGATTCGACCACCAGGGACTTCCCATCGGCATTCAGATCGGGGCTCTGGAGGGCCGCGACGCGCAACTGATCGCCATCGCGACGCGCTTTCAAGAGAGCACTGTTTTTCACCTGCGCGCTCCGACCATGCGCGACGCAACACAGGATTGAAAGCCGCCTTCTGTCTTCCGACGGTCGCCATCTCAACCGCTTTTCTACTCGAAGGACATCGCATGTTCAACCGACTCCGCCTATTCATCCTAGCCTTTGCCTGGACCAGCGCCAGCGCCTTTGCTCAAAGCTATCCCAACAAGCCCATCCGTCTGGTCGTCCCGTTTCCGGCGGGCGGCAGCGTGGATATGGTGGCGCGTA
The DNA here is from genome assembly GCF_029335485.1 of Cupriavidus basilensis. GTDB lineage: Bacteria > Pseudomonadota > Gammaproteobacteria > Burkholderiales > Burkholderiaceae > Cupriavidus > Cupriavidus basilensis_E. Next base: position 4,037 of record NZ_JARJLM010000303.1, on the reverse strand, counting down.
TGGTGGGCAAAAAATTGAGCGAGAGCATGGGCCAGCCGGTTCTCGTCGACAACCGGGCCGGCGCCTCGGGAAATATCGGCATGGCCTATGTCGCCAAGTCGACGCCCGACGGCTACACTTTGTTGATGGCGAGCGCTGCGTTGACGGCCAATGTGCATCTCTACGCCAAGATTCCTTTCGATCCGATCAAGGACTTCACGCCGATCATCCGTGTAGCGGACCAGCCCAATGTATTGGTCGTCAATCCATCCTTGGGCGTGAAGAACGTGCAGGAACTGATCGCCCTCGCCAAGTCGAAGCCAGGCAAGCTGACCTTCGGCTCGGCCGGCGTGGGAGCGGCCCAACAGATTGCCGCTGAAGTCTTCATGATGAAGACCGGCACCAGCATGATGCACGTGCCCTACAAGGGCGGTGCACCGGCACTGGCCGACCTGGTCGGCGGGCAGATCGATATGATGTTCGAGACTTCTCCGACGGCGGTTCCGTTCGTGAAATCGGGGAAACTTGCCGCCCTGGCCGTGACAACTTCCAAACGGCTGAGCACGCTGCCTCAGCTTCCGACGATCAGCGAAGCCGGGGTTCCGGGCTACGAGGCTTACACGTGGCTTGGCGTGGTCGCACCCTCCGGCACGCCGCCCGACGTGATTGCGCGTCTCAATGCAGAAGTCAAGAAGGCTATGACGCCCGAGTTCCTCGCACAACTCACGGAGATCAGCCTGGTCCCGGTCGGTGACTCGCCCGAAGGCTTCGCGGCTTACATCCGGAACGACACGGCCAACTACGCCAAGATCGTCAAGGACGCCAAGATCACGCCGCAGTGAGAGTACTTGCTTTGATGCAAGGACTGAACTCATGCTGGGCGCACGCCGACTCCGTCCGGAAGATCTACCAGGCGGTTCCCGAGAAAACAGTTCCGCCCCCAAGTTGGGCTTCCAGCGCGATGATCTGGCGGCTCAACGTAGACTAGGAAATGCGAAGAAGACTCGCAGCCTTTCCAACGTTCAGCGTCTCTGCAACAGTGACTAAGTAGCGTAGTCTCTGGAGCTCGAACATCAGACCTAGAATGTCTTTAAGGTGGAATTTCTAGACTCTGACGATCTTATCTGACAATGATGAAGGGGAGACCCCTCGACGAGAGCCATGCGCGAAGCACGCGTTTTTGCCATACAATCCCTGCAGCATTCGGCGTTGGGTTGCGGCGGCGAATTCGCCCTCAGCCACGGTGATGGAAGTGAGCCAGAGCGCGTGCTACCAGGACGCTGATCACCAGTGGCGAGCAAGGCAACATCAAGGGATGCAGTGTGATCGGCACAACGAATCCAATGATGGTCGCACATAGCACGACGATGCCGAGACAGGCATACAGGGCGAACATTTCAGGGTCGTGCTGCAGGAACTCTCGGGACTTGAGGATTCTGGATAGGGCGCCGTCAACTAGGGTGGCGAAGGTGAAACCCAGGAGCCACGGCAGCCATTCCTGCACGCCCGAAAGCCGGTAGCTCGCTAGAAGCAGAAGGGCGTCCACGGAACGAAAATAGGCGCTGCCGAATAAGCGCTTATTGACCGAGGCCATCTCATGCGAAACCGCCGCATTGACGCCGCGGCTCACCGGCGCATCCCTCGCGTTCGGAATGGGCGTCACGCCGGCTGCGGCGTCCTGCATGCGCACGGCGCGATCGAGTATGCGCAGTGCCGGATCGAGGCCCCAATAGGCGATGGCGGCTTCATGTTCTGCGCGCAACTGCGAGACAAAGCGCTCGGGCGGATGGGCCGACGGTACGTAGAGCACCAGCACGAGCAGGATAACCAGGGACAGAACGGCGACGGCGCGGATCATGCAACCGGCTGCGCACTGCGTTCGGGGTCCAGGATGGGGAAGCGTCCCTTGATGATGCGGCCGCCCGACACCGAGGCGAAGTATTGGAGGTTCGGTAGCTTGCCGAGCACGTCCGCGGGCACCATCTCCTCGAAGCTCTCGGTCAGTTGGGTCGAGTAGCTCGACGAAAAATCGCCCAGGTGCGCGTCGGCGCCGTGGGTGAGCCCCACCCGGACGGAGTGGATCGCCGTCTTGCCGAAAGTTTCGACCACGAAGTCCTGCGTCGGACGATCCTTGGTGCGCAAGGCGATGAGGTTGTTGAGGTTGCCCAGTGCCATGCGCGCTGCGTCTTCGCTGCCCAGGCGTTTGGCAAGGTCCGCCAGGGTTTGCATGGCGCAGGTGGTGAAGATGCCGCCTTCGGCCCCCTTGTTGAGGATCTCGATCAACGGCTGGTTGATGACGTTCGACACCTCGTCGACGAACAGCGCGATGCGGCGGTAGGCGCCCAGGTTGTAGCGCATGCCGGCGCGTGCCGCCTGGTCGGCCAGCGCCAGCGCCCCGATCGCCGAAGCTACGGAGGGGTCGGGCAGTGAGTCCAGGCACATATAGAGCACGTGCCCGCCACGCTCGATCTTCTCGAAGTTCATGATCGGGCGCGTGTCGTCGGCATCGAACGGGTCCGGCGACAGGCTGCGGCCCAAGTCGCCCGAGGTCAGCATCGACAGGATCGGCAGCAGGTTGGCCGTGATCTTCTGGTAGTGCTCCCGGTTGTGCCGGAAGGTGCGGACCTGGGCATCGATCACCTTGTCGTGTTGCGTCTGAGGGATGTGGTGCTCGTAGTAGGTGATAAAGGCCATCAGCGTGGCACTGGCCGCCTCCGAAGGGCGCTTCAGGTTACCCCGGCTGGCTTCCTGCAGCAGCTTCTTCATCTCGGGCAGTTCGCGCCAGTTGGCGTTAAGAATGCGATCGTAGAAGCGACGCAGGGAGACTTCGAGTACCGGCTCGATACCGCCTTCTATGTACTTGGTGAGCTTCACCAGGTTGGGTCGCTCTTCGATCTCGACCAGGCCTTGGACGACCACGTTCACCGCGTCCCAGCCGAAGGCGGAAAACGCCCCCGCCGTGTCGGACGGCATGATGGACTGGATACGCGATGCAAGTTCCGTGGGCTTTTGCCAGTTGAAGGTGAAGTCCAGCCGCACGCCCCGTTCGGGAAACGCGGGATGGAATTCCATGAAGGTGTCGGGCTGCCGGTAGTCCTGGCAGGCACGCTCCACCACGCGTTTGAGGCGCCGGCTGTTCTTCGGATCAATCACGATGACCACATCGCCGCGCCGCACCGCCTGCGTGATGAGGTTGGCCAGGGCCACGCCCTTGCCGGCCTGGGTCGTGCCCACCAGCAGGGTGCCGCCCTCGAAGTTCTGCAGCGGCCGCTGCAGGGGGACTTCCCTGGGCTCGACACCGTGTATGTAGGGCAGCCCGATCTCGGCGTCCGGCTGGGGCTTCGCGTCGTAGCCCAGCAGTCGTAGGACGCGGGGGGAGACGGCATATTCCCGGTAATCGATCTTGGCCAACTCGTAGAGCCGCTGGGCATGGACCGGTCGCCACTCGAAGCCAAAGCCGAGAAAGACCTGCGCGGGGTCTTCGCACCAGCGCCGCAGCTCATCGGTGCCCATCACCTGGATGCCGCGGCCGCCCAGCGATGCGCGCAGGACGAGAATGCGCATGGCCTGCGCGATACGCCAAACGGCCATGCACAGGCACAGGAGTGCCAGGGGCAGGGCCAGCGTACGCGGCAGTGTGCCGGCAAGGCCGACACCAGCGAAGTAAAGCATCGCCAGCGCCCACGCCAGGCTGGCGTAGACCTCGTAGGCCTTGCGCCATGGCATCTCGTAGCGGCGGATCAACATGGGTCAGACCTGCGCAGGCGCTGCGTCGATGAAGGCGGCGGGATCCACGCCGTCCACGAAGCGGGGGGAGAGCACCACACCGGCCGTGAGGGTGCCGCCGAACTCTCGGTTGAGGGTGGGTGGGCTGGTCGGACTTGGCTTGACCAACATCCCGGTTTCCAGCAGGGCGCGGATTGCAACCGACGCTTGCACGCCGCGGCGTTCAAATTCGGCGAGCGGGACGAACACGCCTTCGGCGATGGTGCACACCGTAGCCGCGAGGGCGTTTCCATTGAGGGTTTCCAACGCGCCGGCCAAGGCCTCTCGTACCG
>NZ_JARJLM010000302.1 GCF_029335485.1 Cupriavidus basilensis | reverse complement strand
TGGTGTAGAGCACCTTGGAGGTCGCCGCGCCGGCGGTGGCTACACCTGTCGCGACGTACTGCACGAAGTACGACAGGGTGGCGGAGCCGCCGGTGATCGCAACCGCCTTCGAGTTCTGCGACGCGTCGGCGTAGCCAGCCTTGATCGCGGTGGCGTCGGAGTTCAGCAGACCCAGCTGGACATTGGTGGCGCCATTGGCGTCCAGGTTCAGGTTGCCGCTCGCGTCGGTAGTCGAACCCGCCTCGAAGTAGGTGTGCACATTGCCCCCGGTCCCCGTGCAGTTCGTCAGCGCGATGTTGAACGGCGTACGGCCGGCCGTCTGCCCGGCGCTGGCCAGGCTCGCGCTCGACACGGGCGGCAGCGTGACGGTGAAGTTGGTCGCGGCGACACCGCCGTTGATGGTGCAGGTCTGCGCGGTGATACTACCGTTGAAGGTAATGGTGCCATCGGCTGCCAGCGCATTCTGGGAGAGAGCGATGACGCCGGCGGCGATCATGGTTGACAGCAGCTTCGTTTTCATGGGTGAACCTCAAAGAGAAGAGTAGAGAAGAGAAAAAAAGAGACTACAGAGAACATGCAGGCGGCCTTTCTATTGCCGAGGCATGCAGCTACTTCACAATTTCGCCCGCCAATAATGGGCAAAAATGTCCTTTGCCAAGCCATAGGGTGATGGGGATCAACGCTTGTTTGGACTTCGATGTCACCATGACTGACCAGCCCCTCCAATTGCGCTCCGTTTTCAACACCTTCGGCGACTACCGGCAACGATAATTTCGGACAAAAACCCGGAATACTTTTCAGAAATGCAATGGCGGGGGTATGCCGGAATTCCACGAAGGAAGGCTTGATCTAGCTTCACCCCGTCAACCCGTATGAGCCCATCGCCGCAAGAGGTGGAAAGACTGATCCGAAATCATTCAGAAAGAGACGAACCAAAAATTGCCGCAACGGACCTGCAAACTCGCTCAACGAAAGCAAAGTTGAGACGTCCTCGACCTCCGCGATTTCCAAATCGACGCTGCCCGGGTTGACACAGACTTGGCGGTGCCTCGACGTGGAGATATTTCAAGGACGAATCTTATCGACAGGATTCAGGGTCGGATATAGTAAGTTGTCCATTTTCTGCGAACTCGCCTCGCGCGGCTGATTATGTTGATCGTGCCACCGCGACCCTAGCCAAGCCCTCGATGAGGGTCGCCGTCATCGCGCTCCCCTGCTGATTAGCCAGATCGCCATCGAAAACTGGATGATTGCTGTCGGCGGTTCAGCGCCCTCGCACTCGATTTTCGATCCGCTCGTACACAATGCATATAGATCTGAAGGGGGAGCGAACGTGGATGGATGCATCTCACGAAGCTGGACCGCGCGGCAGACAGGCCCCGAGGGGTGTCACTCTACATCCACGGCGGCGCCCAGGTCACACGAGTCATCCGCTTACGTATGCATCGATAAAAATGCATGTCCAGCTTCGGCGAAATGGACAAAGAGGACTATTGGAAAATATCCTTCACTTCGCCCCGTACATTTGAGCGAGAGCGCTTCGCAGTTGATTTACTGACACCGGCTTGGTCAGAAACACTTCTGCACCGGCGTCACGACATCGCTGTTCCGTCTCCTTTAAGACGGAAGCAGTAATGGCGACAATCCGCGTACGGTGATTGGATGCAAGCTCAGCAGCGCGCACACGCAAAATCAACTCGATGCCGTCCAGCTTCGGCATATAGACATCGGTGATGAGGAGTGCAACTCTCGTAGTCGAAAGAACGCTCCATGCCTCTTCACCATGGCTACAGGTGAGGACCGCCTCGCAGCCTAGCTGCCTCAACTGATTCGTCAGAACCAGGCAGTTAACGGGACTATCATCCGCTACTACCACTGGGCCCATCGCCGCCCAATCCAGCGAGGGTTCAGCGAAGCCGCTGCCGGCGCCGTCCTCACTTGCATTCTGAGCGATCGCTTCCTGGCAAGCGGCAACGAAGAGAGACCAGTTCGGTGGGTTCGCCCAATAGTTCGGCAACTCCGAGACGCCTTCCGGCCGCACGGAATCGAGCCGCCCAACCAGCATGGCATGCCCCGGCCACCCGGGCATGCCACCTTCCGCGTCCCGCACATATAGGGTAGGCATCCCCCTATCCCGCGGCCACAATCGTCCCTCTATTGGCTCCATCCCTGCCGCTAGCGCGAAGGCCCGCAGCGACTTTGTTACGTTGATCATTTCGGTGCCGATGAGAATCACCCGCCCTTTGAACTCCGGGAAATCGTACTGCTCGCGCTCCGCGGTCAGGTCGATCCTAATTATCACCGACGTCCCGAGATGTTCGGCACTCGCGATCTCTACGGTCCCACCCATCATCTCAACCAGACGCTTGCTGATCGCCAGGCCAATTCCCACTCCGCCGAAACGACGTGTGAGCGTCCCCTGGGATTGCTCGAACGGGAGAAACAGTCCCTTCTGGGCCGTCTCCGAGATACCGATCCCGGTATCGTAGACTGTAAGCACCACCTGCTGCCTCGTGCCGTCTACTTTTCCGAGACTGACCGATATCCCAACGCGTCCTTGCGACGTAAACTTGATTGCGTTCGAAAGAAGGCTGAGCAAGACCTGGCGAAGCCGGTACGCGTCTGCAAGATACGTTGCGGCAACACCCGGATGGACATATACCGCCATCTCAAGCCCTTTACTCTCCCCGCTCCCCGCCAGTGCCGCCATGACCTCATCAACGACCTCCCGAAGATCCGTAGGTGCTGGCATCATGGCAAGCGTACCGGCATCAACCATTGAATACTCCAGGATGTCGTTAAGTATCTGCATCAGTGCTTTAGCGGAACTGTCCGCAACGTCCAGGTAATGCCGTTGTTGGGCATCAAGAATGGTTCGCCGCAACGCTTCCAATAGACCAAGCAGACCATGCATCGGTGTTCTGATTTCATGACTCATCATGGCCAGAAATCTGCCTTTTGCCTCGGATGATGCAACCGCTGCGTCTCGTGCCTCTTCCAGCAGCCCCGCCTGAACCTGACTATCACTCACTGCCTCCCGCAATCGCTCGACCAGCGTCGAACGTTCGGACTCCAGCTGGCCGTTTCGCACCATGGCATCCCTTAAGGCCTGCAGCGCGTCAAGAAGCGCCCCGATCTGATCCTTCCACCTGAATGAATAGGCCGGTGTGGAGTAATTCCCGCTCGCGAAACTCAGGATCGAAACAGTCGCGGCGGATATCGGCTCGATTATTCTCCGTGAAAAGAGGACGAGGACGGACACAATCGAAAGAATGATCGTCACAACAACCGCGGCCAGCAGGCCCAGGGCATTGCGTGTACTATTTTTCCGCTCGTCCACATACCGGATGGCGGCATCAAGCTCGGCATCCCGCAGCGCTGTAATCGGCCGCATGAGGGGCACATAGTGTTGCGCGAACGACGCCGCCGTGGGCATCATTGCTTCCTTGGATCCCGCCCGTGCGGTCTGCCTCAGATAAGCAATGCCGCCATCAAAATAGATCCTCTGCATCTGCGTTACCGCGACAGGATGCCTAAGCGTGCCTCTCCCGATCAAATCACCCAGGGCATGAATGCGTCCAATCACCAGCCAGAGTCTCTCCATTTCATCTGCAGACAGTGCCTTCCGGCTCATCAGCGCCGGTGTGAAAAGCGATCCTGCGCGGCCAGCTTGTTCTCGCAGCTCTGCAGCAAGACGTGCTACCAATACGTGTTCCGCCACCGATGGCTCGTCGCGGATTAATTCAAGGATGATGCGGTCAGTGACAAGATTCATATCCTCAATAAACCGAAACATCCTGGAAATTGCATGATCTGCGGCGCGCGTTGATCGTTCTTCCCGCGGCATAGCCGCGAGGCGATCGATATCCTGTCGCGCTAGCTGGAGGCGCTCACGGGCCGACCTCATGAGTGCAGCGTCGCGCTTGCAGTCGTCGCAGGACGATTCCTGGAGCCGCTTGATCGCGGCCTCTAGGGTTGCGTCACTTTGCGCCCTTGCCAGATCAAGCGCCGCTCTTAAACCGGCTCCGTCTGGTTGCGTAGCACCAATCAGCGCATTCATTGGCCCTCGCTCAGCTGACAGATACTCAGATGAGCTCAGCGTCGTCCTGAGAACCTGCAGGAGCATTGCGGCACGCTCTGTTGCCTTGTATGACCTCCAGTCTCGTGCCAGGAGTACTCCGGCACCACTCATTGTCACTCCCAGAACAATCACGGCAACGAGCCGAAACAGCTGATCGATGCGTATCGCGCCCATCGGAGAACTCATAGAAACAGTGAACGAACGGTGGCTCCAACTCAACAGCCGGAGAATGTGGCAGGATGCGGGGGGGGGGGCCGCGCTATCGATCCGTCGAATCGTCGCGCCGCAGGTTCAATCGTCCAGCCACCACGTCAGACAGAAAGGCTGCCTCGGACTTCGGCCTGGACCATAAATATCCCTGCCCAATCTCACACCCGAGATCCAGAAGCGCATCTCGCTGCTTCTCCGTTTCAACGCCTTCAGCGACGCACTCGAGCTCGAGATCACGCGCCAGACTGATCTGGCTACGGCAAATCGCGGTACGTTGGTTATTCTCGGCGAGAGCAGAGACAAATGATCGATCGAGCTTCATTTGCGTAAACGGCAGGTCAGCCAAAAGCGTGGGCGTTGCAATCCCAACCCCGAAATCATCAATCGCCACACCGTATCCACGCAACCGCAGCCGGTTCAAGGTGATCGCCAACTGGCACATGTCTGGGATCGGGCCGTCTTCGGTCACCTCGATAATGAGGAATTTTGGCGTGACCCCGCTTGAACCAACCTCGGTCTCGAATCGTTCGAACCAGCCGGGATTGCACAGAGTCTGCGCTGATACATTGATTCCGATCGGTATCGACATACCGCAATTGATCAGGTGCTGCTGTACCCCAAGACACCGGCCCAGGACAAGGAAGAATAGTGCTTCCAGGTGCCCGAGCGCTGCCAGCCGTGGAATGAACTTGTCGGGTGCGATCCTGCCCACAGGAGAGTGCTTCCAGCGACACAGCGCCTCGGCCCCCACGAGCTTGCCCGTCGAGATGTTGACCTGCGGTTGCAGGACAACCGCAAAACCATCCTTGACGCGTAGCGCCTCCGTGAGTTCTGCATCGTCCGGCGTATCAGGCTCTCCGCCTTGCTCATCTCTCCGCGTATCGCGAGTTAAAGCTATCTGCAAAGCCGGGGCGATCGCTGCGTTGGTCAGCGGCTTCTTCAACGCACACACCTGGCGAAATCCGACGGTGCTGGCGATGCCGGCATGGGAATAGATTATGTCCTCAGCCATAGCGGAGATCCATACCCATACCGGTGCTTCGCCAAGAGATCCATAGCTTGCGAGACGTCGCAGTTCCTGCATCAACTCTGGTCCGTTAAGATCCGGCAAATCGATGTCGCACAGTACGATATCGAAGCACCATCGCCCCAATGCCTCGATCGCTTCCCGTCCGCCGGACACTGCGAGAATCTTGCCTGCACCAAGTCCAAGTAACAGCTCCCTCATCGCAGACTGCTGGAATGGGTCGTCCTCCACAACCAGAACCATCAAGGAAGAATAACTTCTCATTCTCATAATTTGTCTCGTATCGCGAGCGCTTTGGCTTGTTCCCGAATCCACCGCAATGCGGAGAACGGCATTCCAGAACACTCAGCCCCAAACTGGAGAGCGACCCATGATCGGATCGGATAGCACGATGTGAAAGCCCATCGCCCTGTCTTGGTCAGCTGATCAATCCCCGTTCTCTAATGCGATCGCTTCTGATCGCTATCTTTTCCGGGCACGCGCAGAGGTTGTAGGGCTGCGGGGTAGGAGTCGGAATCTGGATCAGCAACCGAGTGGATCTCTCTGGTTAAGCAAGAAACAACGACTTCTCGTGCTCAATCTTGTATAAGACTACGGCAGTTGCAGGCCGGTAAGGCCGTCCTTACAGCTAGCGCATCATGGAATCGTGAGCAGTATCCCCTTGTAGTGAAGCATAGCCCTCGTCACGACAGGACCTCGTGGCATAGCCGTATCGCCGGTTCTGGTATTTCATATGTATCCCTGGAACACCGGTAATTGCACGACGAGAAGCGATAGATTCAAGAACAGCGCATAGAGCGTTGGCGAACTGCGGATCGGTGCTCTCCTGAACGATCACACCCTCACTGACGCCCCCGGAAGAACAGCTTGAAGTCATGCTAGCAAGCGAGTTTTCCGCAGTCCATCGCAATCGCTCCATATATCTCCGTGCTGCTCCTACACCCGATGGGCATCACCAGCCCGACCCCCTGCGCCAAAGGCCAGCCGGCTCGATCATTGGCCACGATACAAGAGCATTCAACACCACCGTGAAGCCGGATCAAAACCCTACTCACGCGACCCTTCCGAAGCGGCCATGTCGCCCAAACATAGCGCGGCGACACGCGCTTCGATGTCATTCACCATGGCACGCCAGTCGTCGCACCATTCGCCCGTACCCGTGCATGCCAATTCGACCTCGATACATCTTTCCGCGAGAGTTTGGTGCCCTATCAAGAGCAGCGTGCCTCGCATCCGATGCATCCACCGTTCGAGCGCACGCACATCCCGGTTTGGCACCAGCCGTTCCAGCTCAGCCAACTCTTCTTTCGCGTGCGCCTGAAACCTGGTTACCAATGCCTCTTTCCCGCCGCGGTCCATCGCCAGGGCTTGCTCCAACCACCGATCGTCCACAATATCTTCCTCGGGATGTGATGTATGGCACCGAACCAGCACACGCGATAGCCTATCGAGATTGACAGGCTTGGCGATATAGTCGAAGAAGCCCTGGGCAAGTCTCCTCTCCACCTCGCTATCAGATTCATAGGCACTCACCGCTACCACCGGAAGACCTGAATTCTGCTTGCGCACGGCGTCAAGTAGCTCTACCCCGCTCATCCCAGGCAGATCCAGATCGGTCAGCACGATATCAACATGGTTGTGATGCAACGTCACAAGGGCCTCAGCGCCGCCAGCTGCGCTTAGAACGCCATATCCGAGCGAGCGGACTTGATCGACCAACAACTCCCGATTTAACTTGCTATCGTCCACAACAAGCACGGTCAGTGCCATGCCCTGGTCGCGGCGGCCGGGAGACGAGACGATGCCAATTCCCTCATCGGCCACGGGCAAGGTCTGCATCCGCTCTGCCGGGGCCTGCCCCATGGCAAGTTGCAACGCCTCCTTGAGCGCCTCGGTGTTGAATGCGGTCACCTCGATCACACGCTCGGCCAACCGTATGGGTCGTTGCACCGCCATCTGCGCTACCAGGATGACCGGTACCTGCACTCTGTTCGAAATCTCCAGGGCGCAACCTGCATTGCTATCAGCAAGCACGACCACATCTGCCGAAGCGTCCGAGATCTCCAGCGCAGACGCCGCCCCGTCCCGAATTGAAGCACACCATCCCCAGTCGGTAAGCCATGCCTGTAGACATCCGCCGTATTCGCTCATCTCCGTAACAATCAGCGCACTTCCCATCGTCTCGCTCATCGCAACAGCTTGACTCGGCGCGACAGAGACAGGCAGTCGCACAGTGAAGGCTGAGCCCACATGAAGGATGCTCTTCGCGGAAATTGTGCCGCCCATCAACCTGCAAAGGGTCGCGCAAATCGAAAGTCCTAGCCCCGTCCCGGCATATCGCCGGCCTTCTCCGTCCGCTTGCGCAAATGGCGTGAAGATACGTTCAACCAGTTGCTCGTCCATCCCGTCGCCGGAATCGGTCACCTCGAGCATCAAGGTCGCAGACTTCGGCGTTTCGAGGACGAGAGAGCCCCTGACTGCCACTCGCCCGGCATGCGTGAACTTGAACGCGTTGCTAAGGAGGTTGTCGAGGATTTGAGAGATCCTGCTCGGGTCGCCGATCATAGCGTGTCGTCCCATGGCCGGATCCGCGAAGATGTGGAGATCGATGTGTTTCGAGATTGCACGTTCCACATAGCCCTGAACCACCCCCTCCACACATTGGAGAGGATAGAACTTGGACTCCACGAGTTTCATTTCGCCAGCCTCGATTCTCGATAGATCAAGAATATCGGTCACAATCCGCTGCAGAGCTTGCGCACCCGTATGTACGGCCTTAAGTCGGCCTACTTCGGCGTCGTTCAACTTTCCGACGGGAAGTAGATCGACGTTTCCAAGGATGACACTCAACGGGGTTCTGATCTCGTGACTCACCGACGCAAAGAAGTTCGATCTCGCGCGGAGCAGCCGGTCCGACTCTTCCCGCGCCTTCGTGGATTCGAGTTCGGCCAGTTTCTGGGTCGTTGCGTCGCTGACAGCACAAATCAGCACCGCCTCTCCGTTATAGCTCGAGGGTGCGAAGGCAATTTGAAGAAAAAACGGATTGCCGCCAGCTTCACGGCTCAAGCTTATATTGAAGTGCACGATTTCGGATCCCGCCTGCGCGCAGCCAGCTGAGCGCGCGCGGAACTCTGTTTCGATTGAAAACGGCAGTTTCATTGGCGCACGCATGTCAAGAAGCGATGCTGCCAACAAATTTGTCCGCACGACCGAATAGTCCCGGGCACAAACGATGAGCAAGCCGATCGGCACCGCGCTTACAAGGACATGGTTCAGTATCTCGTTCTCGATAGCACGCCTGGACGCTATGTGCCCCCTCGCCAGGACGCGCCTATCCCACTGATAGGCCGCCGCAAGCAACGTAAAAAGAAAGGTGCCACCGAGCGCCCAGATCCAGCCTGTGGGCCGCGCCACCGACCTGAGAAGGTCGATATAGCTTAAGCCATAGACCAGATGACCGAAGTGTTCGCTGACGGGCTCGATGAGATACATCCCGTCGCTTGTAAAGCGCGGTCCGCGTGCGCGCGACTGCTGCAGCACCAGCGCTGCCCCTCGGTCAAACCATGCGCCGGCAGCGCTCTGATCAATCAGGAGGGCGGTCGCACTGTACAACCCCAGCGCACCATATTCAACCTCGCGTCGGACTCCGGCCAGGAGAGACTTGACGGGCAGGTCCGAACCAAACAGGACGAGACCTCTTCCCGCCACCTCAATCACGCCAACGCAACTCAAGACGCTCTCAGCCTGGTCCTTGTCCACCAATGGGTACTTCCAGTGTACGCCTTCCGTTGCCCCCAGGACCTTCTCTCCAACGACTCCCTTTTCCCGCAACGACTGTACCAAAGCCAATGGACTAGTCCCCTGCACGTCGTTCGATAGTCGATAGTCCGCCGCTGGAAAGATGGCAGCATAGTCACGATCGAGTCCGACCACATACGCACGCCGCTTGATTTTCATCGCATCCAATGTTGACATGCCGCCAGCCGCGATGTTTGCGAGCGCATTAGCCTGCGCTTCCCATCCGGGTTCCAGGCCCTTCTTCCCCTCCTGTGGAAGTACAATCAAAAATGTATCAGCCTTGAATGCAGGGCGACCCCGGGCTTCTTCCGAAGTTCTGAGTGATTGAATCACGTCGCCAAACCGTCCTGCCTGCCATTCTCCGGCACTCGAGAAAAAGTGCTTGACCGTATGACTCATGCGCCGGACAAAAACTTCGTCATGCTCAATGATCCTCCCCACCTCCGAGGCGTACCGACCCAATTGGTCTGATCTCCGCTCAACCTCTGCACGCATGCAGAGGTATGTTGCCAGTATCGCAGCACACAAAACGCCAGCGGTGGCGAGGCTAATCCCCCAGTAGAAGAACAGGCGTTCCCGCCGGACCGTCGCCGTTAATGCGTCAAAGGCATTCTTATGTGCCTCTTGGTCTCTATTAAGAATCATCACCATTGACCCTTGGCAGCTACTCAGTGCCCATCATCTTTAAATCAGGCCTGTCTCAACGGCATAGCGAATGAGCTCAGTATTCGATGTGAGATGCAGCTTCCTCATCGCTGTATACTTTTGCGTCGATATTGTGCTCACGGCGCGACCGAGTTGATCGGCAATCTGAACTAGTGAGTGCCCGGCCGCATAGAGTCTCAGTACATCGAGTTCCTTACGCGTCAGCTGTTCACTTCTCCGCATCCCGCCCCCGTCGGCTTGATCCAACACCGCCTTCGCTACTGGCGAGCAGAATTGTCCGCTGCCTCGCTGAACAAGCAGGCAAGCTTGTATCACCTCACTGAGTTCGTCCTCCTTGCACACCACAGCATTGACCGATTGCATCAATGCTCGCCGCAAAACACTTGGGTTCTTCTGGGCGGTAAATAGAACAATACCGCAGGCGGGCGCGCAATCCCGGATCCTGCGCAGCAGTACGAAGCCATCTATCGAGAGATCGTCCCGACTCATGCTGAAATCGGTGACCACGATGTCTGTGGGCTTCTCCGCCAGCTTCTGCAGCAGATCGGCACCAGAAAGGCACTCGTGGACGACGGTGAAACCTGGAACCACGCTAACCAGTGAACTGACCGCCTGGATTGCTATGGGATGATCATCTGCAATCGATACCGTTATCTTCTTCATACCCAAGACTCAATTCGAACTGCACGAGTAGACCTGCTAGCTATCGTAGTTGAACTAGATTATGGCGATCTCACCAACGACGTAAATCGTAATTCGGCGATGTTTTTCATCGAACGGCCGTATCAAATAGCTGTTTAACTATGATTGCGTCGATTCGCGCAGCGCTGCACCAAGGCCGCGCCTCCAGTGTCGGCTGGACCAGGATTTCTGGCGCCCATAAAGCCAGTGCTGCGACGTGATCGCTATGGCATGTACGTCACCCGGCCAGCCACTCGGCTCTCCTTCCCAACCAGCCGGCGCAGCGAATCACTTGAAATTCTGCGCGGAGGTCGGCGCTCCGCACCGTTTCTTGTTTATTCGATTGTCAAATGAACCACCTGAGCGAATCCCATTCTCAGTTGCCAGCACGAGGTACGTGCTTGAAATTTGTGTAGGATACCCATCTGGCGGGATCCGATGCGCTAATTACTCAGCAGTCAGTAATGTAGGAAACAATCGGATGCCAGAAGAATGAGCGAACAAGAGCTGGATCATCGGCGACGGCTTGGAGTTGACCATCGACGCGCGCCTTCATCGTTTCGCCTTTGCGCGGAGGCCTGCGCGCCGGACCCGTAGTCTTGGCGTAACTCCACACCAACTCGTCGGGGCGAGGTCGGGCGCACAGTCCGGCATAAAATGCGGCGTGAGTTTTCCCTCGCGTGGCCTGCCCCGCGCGCATTTACCGCCGAGGCCGTGCTGATGCTCTGGCGTTGACCGGGCACTTGCACGATGGGAGTTTGGCCCTTGGCCGCCCAGGCTTTACCGTACACGGTATCGGCCCGGAAGCCCGACTCATCTCAGGAAAACACGTGGACGGATTCGGCACGTGCCTGACGGGCGATGGCCGGATAGACCTGGCGTTCCTGCGCGGTGCTGAGCTTGCGCGCGACCCGTAGCTGGCCGCGCGTCCAAGCCGTGAAACCCTTTACCCCGTCTGCCTGCGGCTTTAAGCCAGCGGTAAACCACGCAGCGATGAAAGCCATGGCTAGCAATCACCTGATTTGGAGATTCACCCTCGCGTACCCGCTCCACCGCCATCTTGCGGATGGGCTTCCGACGCGGTGGTTCATCTGCCCTCCGTCTCGCTTCATGGCAAATTTGACTCAACTGAACTCCGCCGGTTCCAGAATTTCTATCAAAATTCCTGACTGCTCATTAAGCGCAATAAATATATATATTACGCAAGCATTCTGTAAGCGCGAAATTTGCCACTCATAGCGTGGGAAGCGCCAGACGGCGCAGGATTGAGTCCGCATTTTTTAGTGGACACAACTCATGGGCCAGATCGATTTGGATTTCTTGCCGCTGCAGGTGATCAATGTCGGCGCCAACGACAAGCGCAGTTTTGATAGAGGTGACAAGGGACGGCTGGTGAAAGCGTGCCTGAGGCCTGGGATGTCGATGGCCAACCTGGCGATCAAGGCGGGGGTGAATGCGAACCAGTTGCGCTGCTGGATCGAGCAATACAAAGCGAAAGAGAGGGGCACGGCTGACACGAAGGGTGCCACCCAGGAAGCGCGGGCGGTATTCGTTCCGATGATGGAATTCCCCGGCGGCGACGACCGGGTCGAACCAGGGCAAGATGCAATGCCGGTGACGACATTGGCAGCGCTTCCGGTACGGTTGTCAGCGCGCTGGCCCAGTGACGCAGGCATGGGGCTGGAATGCTAGACATGACACGTCATGCAGACGCAGTCCGCATGACGTGCTCAGGAACGAGCGGAAAACAAACCAGAAAGAGAGGGGCAGGGCGATATCACACCAATAGCAGTGGCTTTATCAATGGAGCGAAGCGGGTCGCCGCCAGCTTAGCGAATCCACCAAAAGTCGGATGCAGCTCATTACTCCATTGGTCGTCGGTCAGCGTCCCTGGGGTGTTTACCCGTATGACTCGTCCCGGATTGTCCTTTTCGAGCGCCGACAGGTGCGTCGTCATGTCGTCGATCAGGAGTTTTACCAGTTGTCGCCGGAATGAGTCTGTGGACAGGTCTCCCGGCATTGGTACGTGACAATTGTTCATGGGGATCTTCAGCCACTGCCCGGAAATCCCGTGGAAGCTTCGACCATCAGGAATGGCGTAGTCATAGCTGTGGACCAGAACCTTTGCGTCCGGTCGTAGTTCGACGACGTCTGCGATCAACGTCCGATAGGACTTGATCACCGCATCGAACAGATTGCCGGGTTCAGCTTGACGGAAGCAGTCGGCCGGGTTCTGACACTGGGAGCAATCCTGGTTGAGCAGATCGGCAAAGTCGTCCAGGCCAGCAAAGTCGTTGCCCCCGGCACTGAGCAGGACGACCTTGATGGTGTCGAAGGTCTTTAGGTAAGCCCGGAAGTATTCACGGTATCGGTGGGCAGCCAGTTGCACGGATTCGGCCCCGTTGGCGCCCAGGCAGAGTGTATTCGTGCCGGCACAGAGCTTATCGATCGGATTGAGTAGATTGTTCTCCGGGTACCAGAACCAGGAGTCACCCAGTGCCAGGATATCCGGGAAAACTCCTACGTTCCGCATCTGCGGTTCGAAATTCCAGACTGCCATATCGCCTCCCAATAGAAACAGATGCTGGAGTGGATCGCGGGAAAGTAAGGTGTCCTACGTGACGATGAAGAGGGATAAGCCCCTGGGCACGATCTCGTGCTAATCCTGCTCTGGCAGATGGATCTATAGTGACACAATATATCGACTTCGGCACCCTACAGGAAGGGGGGGAGGCAACCAATCAGCGCAATAGCATCAATCGAAGGTGACGGCTGGGTTGGCGATGACGCCCAGGCAGGCAATCGAGTCGACGGCCGGTGTTATCACCGAGAAATCTTTTGCTGCGGGAACGTATTTGGATGTTTTACTATTCTCATTCGGCTATCGAGACGCGATACTTGCAAACAGTAGCGCTAGCTCCCCCTGTGCTGCTTCACTTGTGAGGTTACCCCCCTCCTGGTATTTCCCGCGAGCATCTGTCTCACCGGCAGATGCTCTTTTTTTGTATAGCGAAGTGGAACCGGATAACCGGCGTTTGCCCCTTCAACGCCCAGGTCTGCATCCGTGTGGGGCGTTCGCTGATACCGGATTCGTCGATGAAGACGATCAATCGGCGCTCGCGCCGGGTTTTTTTAAGTGCCGGCCAGGTGCGCTGCTTCCTCGGGCGTACAGCCTCTTCGTCGTGCTCGATTGCTCGGCGCGCAGGCCTTTTGCACGCTGAAACCCAGGGTCCCAACGAGGCGCCAGATTTGCGTTTGTCCGAACTCAGCACCGTACATGCGCTGGATGAGCGCACCCACGCGCTTGAGCGTCCATAGTTCGGTGCCAAAGCCGTGTTCGGTCGGGTTTTGTAGTAGCGCCTTGCACAGTCCGGCGAGTTGCTCGTCCTCCAGTCTGGCCGGACGGCCTCGACCGGGCACGGCCCGTAGCGCATCGATTCCGCCTTCATCGAGCAAGCCCTTCCACGTGTACGCGGTCTGTCGGGCTAGCCCCACGGCCAACGCCACCTTTGCCGGACGCTTGCCCGCCAATAGCATCCGGCCAGCCCGCCAGCGCTTCTTCGCCATGCCACCCATCTCCAACCATTCCGTTAGAGAGACAACGCGCCAGCATGGAATCGGTCGTCATGTTTTACGGAAATCTCAATAACTGACGCAGCGTACCAGGCTCCTTGTGCGCAGCGTTATCCTGCAATCCCGCTACCTAACTCAGATCCCGGATCCTGCAGTGACTGGCTATCAATCCACGACTGCAATGCCCGTGCGCTCATAGGCCGGGCAAACAGGAAGCCCTGTGCATACTTCACGCCTTTGCCGCGCAAGTAGGCCGCCTGTGTCTCGGTCTCGATACCCTCCGCAATCAGCGTGACGTCAAGGCGTGCGCCCAAGGCGATGATCAACTCCAGCACCGGCGCATTCACGGCATCCGTGTTGATCACCGAGACAAAGCCGCGATCGATCTTGATGTAGTCCACCGTGAATCTCTCCAGGTACGCCAGCGAACTGTGCCCCGTTCCGAAATCGTCGATGGCGAATTGCACCCCAGCCGCGCGCAGCGCCTGTATGTTCTTCAGCACCGCATCGGTGTCGGGCACAACCTTGCGTTCCGTGATCTCCAGCACCAGACGTGGCGCTTTTCCGTGCAGCGCTTGCTGCAGGCGCTGCACATCCGCAATCATGTCTGTGCTGGCTAGGTGCTCCGCCGTGATATTGACGCCAATATGGAAGCCGGGCGGGAACGACAGCGATTCGACGTCACGTTGTATCAGGGCAAAAAGATGCCGCGTGAGGGGAAGCGCCAGCCCGTTGTCTTCTGCCACGCTGAACAGCAGGTCAGGGCGGATCGGCCCAGCACCCGGCTTGTTCCAGCGGATGAGCGCTTCCACGCCAGATGTCCTGCCGCTGGCGAGTTCAAGCAAGGGCTGGTAGTGCACATGGAATTCGTTGTTGCGCATGCCGCGGCGGATCTCGGCCACCATCGACAGGCGCTGCATATGGAAACGATAGGCTGCGTACGCGAGCAGCAACGATGCCAACAGCATGAAGGGCGCGTAGTGAGCCAACAGCTGATTGCGCAGTGCTGCAATCACCGAGGGCTGGATACCGGCATGCACGGAGAGCGAGTAGCGCTCGGACGGTAGCGGTGGGAGCGTGTCGAGGCCAGGCGTGGTCAGCGGTGACCCGCCAGGCCCCGCCAGTACGCTGCCTGAGTGTTTTAGCACAATCGCCATGGCGAAGCGGTCCCGTGGGCTGGCAGCGGCGAGGAGATCCTGCAGATACTGGCCGTCCAGCGTGGCGATGGCGCCGCGCCCGCCGTCCAAGCGCAGTGCCACGAGTAGTGCCGGGCGGTCGGGCACCTTGGGTGTGCCCGGCAGGATATACAGGCTTCTGCCCATCGGAAGCGGGCCGGGCCGCTTCGTAAGATGCGGTATGGGCAGTTGCAATGCGCCGGTTGCCGACGAGCAGTAGAGGGTGTCGTCACGCACCAAGAACAGCGAGCGGAAATAAGGCCTGAAGGCCCCGATCTGCTGTAGCTGGGCTGCCACCTGGTCGCAAGGCTGCGCGGCGAGTGTGGCCAGGACCCCCGTCAGGTTGACGGCTTGATTGAGCATGGTCTCGGTTTGGCGCAGCACGATCTCGCTGGCGGCAATGGCTTCTTCTTCCGCTTGCCGCTGGGCCTCTATATAGATGACCTGCAACATCAACAGGAATGGCAGCGCGGCGGCCATTGTAATGGACAGAAGCCGCAAGCCCGTCAAACGGCCCCGCATGATTCTAGTTGGCATGGGTTCAGCGCTCCGCACAAAATGCGTGAGGATGTCGACGGGGAATCTGGGCTGGGCCAGGCACGCCTTTAGTCTAAAGGCGGAACTCCAGCCGAGAGGCTTTTAGTACTGCGGCGAACGATTTCAATTTCTCAAGCAAGATTCAAACCATCTGATTGTCAGGCTGCATGTCGATTTTCCTAGGGGATGGAAGCAGACTATTGCTTGCGAAGCAAGCGCCAGCGAGATCTTGCAAGTGGCGCAGTACAAAAGGCTGCGTGAATTTCACATTTTCATCGCGATTAGAGCATTGGCGCTAGTGGCGTAGCAGATCAGTGATGACCGACCTCCAGGCAGCCGGTTGCTTTGCCGTAGTCGCGCCGCCGCCGGCACCCGAGCCGACGCGCACCTACCGTAACGCCGAAGGGCAGAAATGAAACAGACAGGGCCGAGTGGTCGCCGTGGGTCAAGGCTGACTGCGCTGTACCGGCAGATCAAGCGATTCTTCCAGGCCTGCGCCAGCGAGCCGGGCCTGGTGGATCCGCGCGGCGCGCCGCGCCGAGCAGGCCGAGTAACGAGGGAAGGGCGAAAGCCTCACCCGATCCGGGGCGATCCTACAATCCTGCCCGCATCAGCGCCTTGCTGTCCATCCAGCTTTGCACAAGCTCCGCGACTTGGTCGGCGTTGCGATCCATCATCGCCATATGGGAATTGCCCCGGATACCGAGCGCCGGCAGGTCCACGATCTGCACGTCGCGCCGGCTTGCCGCACGGCTTCAAGATAGGCTGTCGAGGCACTCCGGTAGTGCTGCCATAACGGCGACTGGCTGATGTAGTCGCCCCAGACCGCGAGGTGGGGAATGCGCGACCTCCTGCCGGTATCCGCACCTTACGGATCGACACTGTTGAGAGTGCCTGGCGTGAGAACTCGGAGGCTCGCGAGAAATATCGACTTGGCAGTTCTGATAGGCGCCGTTTCCAACTTATTCTGGAAATTAGAAGAATATTATTGTTTGCCTATTGGTGATACTATTGACCCGGCTTCTCTAGCTTCAAAAGCATCGCCTTGTTCTGGTCAAATGCAATGCCAATGATTCCCGCCTCTCCGGCTTGCCGGGTGAGATTCCACAGAGTCTTTTGAGGGTTAACCCAGTTTCCGTCTGCGTCTCGACCGGTGGCACGTATTGTGCTGAGTTGCCAAAGCGTCGTACTTGCTAATGCGTGACGCTTTAGCGCAGCCGAAATGTTTTCCTCGTACCTGTAGACCTGGGGCACTGCAACCCAGAATGCCACAGATGCAGAGCATAGAAAAAAAGATGGTTTCAGCCACCCTGGTGCCGACGCCCATCCGTATATCGAGATCGCCAACAAGGTCATAGCGCTCAGCGCGCCAGCAATAAGTGCCGATAATGTGGAAAAATACTGCCATTTAAAAAACGACTTAATAAGGTCAAACTGTGTCTCGGCGCCTTTGAGAATTCTCTCCTGCGCACTATTGATTAAGTCCAACTCAGGTTTGTTAAAATCATTGCATCCTGATGTTTTTCCTCTCTGCAATGATGTCGAGATTTTTTCGCACTCATAAATGTTAGTAGAGATGGAAATCGGTGATCGGAAAAATGGACAAAATTCTTTGATCGTATCATACCCCACCGTAACCAAGAATGCGTACGGAACCAAGTAGATCAAAACTGCAGCAGCGAGCGTCGGGGCCGCTAGCTTCACAGCCTTGATACCACCTTCTATCATTGCATTCATGGATCACTCCTTTGCGACCTCCAAGGCCGAGTTGATCGGTACGATCATCCTGATCTGTTTGAGATAGTCTTGCCGCCGGCAACGCCATCGGTTTTCTGCGCACACTGGGACTAAGCGTGTACCCAGAACGCGCTCTCGGCAAACTCCATCCCGTTCCACCAATTGGCCCGGCCCTTGCCATAGCGGAAGTTCGTGGCGCCAGCCTGGCTCTGGAGCGGGGCGGTAACCTCGCCCATAGCATCACGCCTGGCGCTCTCGACGGCGCTTTCCGGTACCACGGCAACGATGTGACCCGAGCGACCGTCCTCTTTGCGCCGAGCGACGATCAAGCCGATCGCCCCCTGGTTGACCGTTTGTTGTAGCTTGGTCAGCGTGCCGGTCTGGCGCCAGCCGAAAGTGGGGCCGAAGTCCCGAAGCCAGCGAAACAGATCGTTGGCACGCATTTCAGCGATTGTGTCGCCAATCAGCGGTTCGACGGATTGGCCCTGTGTCAGCGCTAGGATGGCGCGGGTCGTCCACCACACGCGCGGCAGATAGACGTCGGCGAGGTGGCAGTAGTCGTGGCAATAGATATTGCAGAACGTCAGACCGTCATGGGGTTGGTAACGCCCGTGCGCCGCCTTGTCGACAGCCAGCCAGTCAATTATGGCGCTCAGCGACGCGCGGAGCTCGTCGGGAGATGTGCCCGCACGCGTTGGTTGATTCGGCTCGTTAAGCGAGTGCGCGCCGGCCGGGTCCGAACGCTTTGTGATGTGGCCTGGCCGGCTGGGCATGAAGACCGCGACCACACCGGTGACGGGTGGCGCCTCTGACGCTGTGACAATGGGAATCTCCGTGACGCCGGTGTCGGCCACGAGATACTTCTGCGAGGCGAATCCACGCAGCAGCGCACCGTTCAGCGAGGTCTCGACTTCCCGAAACCCATTGCGGGCCTTGCCCGTGAAGGCTCGCACCGGCTGCCCGTCAGGCATGTGGCCGACCACGTTCGCTTGCGGCGGATCGCTGATCTTCGGTTCGCTGCGCAACCGTAACATGCCCTCCTTCGTGTCCACGCGCAGGAACGTGCCCTGCGCGATCACCGGGCTCGGTGATGGCACCACAGCCGTGTTCTCCCGTGGCGGAGTCAGCAGCGGAGAATTGCCAGGAAGGGCCACTCTGTGGGCCATCTGAAGGAAATCGAAGAGCTGCTCGCCGTAGAACTTTTGACCGTCGAAGAAACCCTGGCGTAGGCCCTTCTTTGGAGTGAAGCTGCCTGTGTTATAAGCGATGCCCACCGCGGCGAGCTCCATGTCAGTCAACAACGCGCGGCCCTCGAATCCGAGCCGCTTTGCAGCGTGGCCGAGTTCTTCCAGGCAACATTCGAGCGTGCCCTCGAACGTCGCATAGCGCTTCTCCAGGAAGTAGTCAGGGTCGGACTTGAAAAATTGCAGGTCCCGTTGAAACATGCCAAAACCGTGGCAAAACTTGTTTGGCCGCTTTGCCACGGCGGCAAACGACGGAATCTCTTTCGACATGTCGATGAGTGCCTGGCGGGCGATCGTATACATCTCGTCGCCGTGGGCGGCAGCTAGTAACGCTGCCTTGTTCCTTGGAAAAGCGCTACGTCCCTTGTCATCGTCGAGCGTATCACCAACGCATAGGGCCAGCACCTGGTCGATCGGCAGCCTTGCACGCAGCCTAGACCACACGTAACCGGTTTCCTGGCAGGCGATTGCGGCGAGGAAGTCGACGGTCAGCGGGGAGTTGGCCAACAGCGGCTCGATGCGCGGTTGGAACTGGGTCTTGAACCACAACACGTCGTCCCGAGTTGGCATGGTGGACTCCTTATGGGGGCGTAGTGGCCGGCGCGTCTTAAGCGTGCCAGATGCGCGGCAGGAATCGGTAGGGGCCGTCGGCGACGATAAACGCCAGACCGAGGAGGATAGCCGCAAGCTTCGCGAGCGTACATACCGATGACAACACGCGCCATGGATAGGCCGTCCGCCCGCCGAGCATCTGCAGTATCGCTTTCCCACTGCCGTCCAATGGAATCGCCAGATGTGCGAGCCACGCCATGGTGGCTGCCAATGAGGCGTAGTTAGACCCCTGGCCGGCGCCGCTTTGTATGCAATGCAGCGAGATCGCCACGGAGTAGCGCAGAAGGCACAGAGAGCCGATGGGCGTGTGAAGGCGCAAAGCCTGGACGCCGAGGGGGTGGTATTTCGTAAGGCGGCCAGCATCGCTTTTGCTCGGGATTGTCCCCGCGGTATCTCGAAGTCGACGGCGGCACGATACGGAAAGGGACCCCCTGAATTGACCGCGCTTGACGCGCAGGTACGCACCGGCGAGCAGCGCGAAGACGACCGCGACAGCGCTACCGGCGCGCTGGGCTGTTGGGCTGAGGGAGGCGAGCGGACCAAAAGCCATGGCCGATGGAACGCTCAGTCCGGCTTGCTGCCACGGAACTGGCTCCGCGGCATCGTGCTTGCCGCCGTCATCTGCGCGGCCGACAGGCTTTCGCGAATCGTCTTGTACGCCTGCCAGTCGAAGCGAGCGAGAAAGTCAATCGCGGTCAGCGCGCCACGACGGAAAAGGTCGAGCTTTTCGGCATCCGCCATGCTGAACGCCAGCCAGTCGTGCTCGGCCGTGTCTATGTACGCAACAAGCCGGTTGAAGTCAGGGTTCTTCCTCAGGAATTCGTAGTCCAGGCAGTGCCGGGCCGCATTGAAGGTCTGTGTGACGATTTCCTGCAGACGGTCAATATTGTGCGCTCGCTCGTCCCACTGTAGCTTGACGCCGAACGTTGGTCGTGTCGGCACCTTGAGCGGATTGTGGAAGACGTCAATCGGGAAATTGGATAGTACCCCGCCGTCGACGATCAAGCTAAACTTCGGTGGGAAACGCTTCTTCTCGATATCGACCTCATTAATGCCGGCCAGATCGCACCACAGCCTCTCGTGAGCTGGGTCGCGCATTGCCAGTGGAATCTTCACGGGGCGGAAGAAGAACGGGATGGACATCGAGCAACGCACGTAGTCTGCTGGGTCTACCTGGTCAACATCTGCCCAGTAGAGACCGGCCATGCGTGGGAATTCGAGCTTGGTCTCTGTGGAGATGTCCGCGGCGACGATGCATAGTTTGCAGTCCTTGGGATCGAGCGGCGGCAACGCAGGCTCGCCCTCGAGTTGAGACTCCCGGTGAAGGGAGTCGTCCCGCAGCCGCCAGCCCGTCGGCGTAGTGCCCATCTGTGCCAACAGCGCCTTCGTGGTGGTAAGGCCACGGGGCTTGAGGACCATGTCTTTGAGCCAGCGATGAAAGTGTTCGCCACGGTTCAGGCCCATGATCTCCGAGAAGTTATCGACGACCTGAATGCCTTTCCAGAGCGCCTTCATCAGGCCGCGGCGCGCAAGTATAGTGTCGAGAAAATCCGAGGCGTCCGTGTCGTCGTCGTCCTTGCCATCGACGAAATCGGCCATCGGCATGTTGGCCACGATCTCGATGAGCATTTCACTCTTGGCCGCCGCCGGCACGTCTAGCGCCGCGAGCGCCAGGGCCGTAATGGATCCCGCCGAGGCGCCGCCAAGGCTGGCAAATCGCAGTCCAGCCTGCTCTAGCACATAGACGTAGCCAAGTAGAGCGATCCCGAGCACGCCGCCACCTTCCATGACCAGGTCTACGTATTGCAGCCCCGCGTCATCTATGACGTCGCTATAGACCCGGTTTTTCAACGCGGCGATGTCCGCCTGCTTGTCCGCGATGGCGTCGATAAAGCTCTGGCTGCTGAGCGTCATCTCAATCTCCCTTGTTTGAAGCGAAAGCATGGATGGACCGGCGAGTCTGGCTGCGAGAGGTACAGGCACGGAAAGACGCCGGCTCCTATGCTCCCGTCGATCTATTGCAGAGGAATGTTTGCAGCCCTATCTCCAAGGGTTGAGATGAACCGAAGCCATACGAGTGGTGCTATCCGGGTCAGAAGTAGAGCCTCCAAGTATAGTAAGAGGCTCAGCGGACCGCCCAGCACTCATGTGGGAGTCATTCTGACAGTATGGAAAAATGGGATACGGCGGTGCCCCCACGAAGGAGGGACGGAAGATATAACGCATGCGATTTATGCGTGTTTATCTTATTTACATCGCTGGTTTGATTTGATCACTGCGTCGGAATACGCTTGGACATGTGAGTTGCACTGCGTCGATATGGATGCAATGAGCCGTGCGTAACCCATTGCGCCTGGCCGAGGTGGTGCTGACGCTGGTGCGACAGAGCGCAGGCCACGCTACGCTCGATACCACTACCCGCAACGTGATCACCGAGGCGGCGTGACGCATGGAAGCGATGTGGATGGTGCGGGATGCCGACAAGGGGGATTGTGCGGCCCAAATCGTTGCACCTTTCAGACTCCCAGAACCTGATACCTATGTCTCTTGAGATTGAGCGCGCCGCGGCCATGGTGTGGATCCGTGTGCAGATGGCAAGGCACGGCCTGACCTTGACCGACCTGCGGGCAGCCGGTTGTTTTGCCATCGTGGCGTCGCCTCCGCCGCCGCCGGCTCCCGAGCTGACCCAGAGCACCGATCAGCGGTGTATGCGGCTCCCAGCTCGCACTTGAAGCTGCTTCTTGGCAAAAGAAATTGCGGCGGGCCGTGGCCCGCCGCCTAGTCCTGCCTCAGAGAAGAGCGTGTTACGCGTCAGGCCTTGGCCAGCTTCACGCCGGTCGGGTCTGCCGTCAGGTAGCCGACTGCGGCGCCGAACCGGTCCTTGTAGTTGGCGCGCACGAGCGGATCGAGTGCGGCCTTGACCTTGTCGTGCAGCGGCGTTTCCCAGTCGCCGGCGTGCTGGAAGTTGCTCATGATATAGGTCCAGCCGTTGATCTCATCCACCGCATGCAGGCCGGTGGACTCGGCGCCCACCGGGCACGACAGCACGCGGGAGAGCTTCTTCGTGTCGACGTTGTACGCCCACAGGAAGTTGTTGACGTGCGTGTTGCTGTCTTCGCCGATGAACAGCGTGCGCAGCTTCTCGGAGAACTTCAGGTTGTCCGGCGTGGCGATTTTGTCCGGGTTGGCGAAATTGCCCAGTGCGTCCTGCTGCTTCATCTTGCCGCCGCCCAGATCTTCGCTGACGAGCGCAGGTACTGAGGCCATGTCGACCGGCACCCACTCGCTGTTGACGGCGGCGCCTGCCTTGTCCTTCTGGCCACCCTTCAGGTTCAGCTCATAGATGCAGCCAGAGTACGGGCCTTCCACCTGGATGTCGCCGGCGTTGGCGGCATTGCCTTTCAGCATGCTCGTCTCGATGCGCGACATCGCCGAGTAGGCCTTCCTGTCCTTGATGTTGACCGTGGTGCCCTCCATCTTGGTGAAGCCCAGGCTGCCGCCCACCAGCGCGGCGTAGCGGTGTGTCTCCAGGAACGCCGCGGCCTTCTCCTTGCCAGGCAAGAGCTTCACCCAGTTTGGCTTGCCCGCGTACAGGATGCGCGTGTACGACGTGTCGGCCGGGTCGGTCGTCTTCACGACCATGATGTCGGCCGCCTTGATGCCACCGTCCACCAGCGCGCGGATCTCCGCGCTCGTGGCGCTTCCCAGCTTGATCCACGACAGCGTGGCCGCGCCCGGCCCGGTACCCGAGGTCTGGTTCCACTTGGCGACGTAGAGCGTGCCGCTGGAGAGGTCGCGCGCCTTGTCCGCGATGAACATGAAGAGGCCGCCGTTGGCGGCGTCGTCGCCCATCAGCACGGTGCGCTCGTCCGGCATCACCTGCACCAGCTCGTGCGAGATGCGGCCCAGGCAGTAGTGTTTCTTGATGCTGCCGGTGCCGTCCGCGTTCACGGTCACTTCCGGCAGGTGGCCGTAGTGGTAGGGTTTGGCCGTGTCGGGATTGCCGAACAGGTTCTGGCTGAAGCCGCGCAGTTGCGTGTCGGTGGCGGCCTTGGTGGCGTCTGGCTCGTATTCCTCGCTTGAGAGGTGCGTATTCCACGGCGATAAGCTGGCGCCACAGGTGATCCACAGGCCGTTGACGCCAGAGGTGTCGACGTTGTGGTACTTGACCACCTTGAGCCTGCCTGTGGCCGGGTCCTGGTCCAGCGTCAGCACGGCGATCGGCGACGGCAGTTGGCCATACATGCTCGTGTTGTTCTGGTTGGCCGAGGTGTACTCGAACTGCACCACCGCGAACACCGTCTTGCCCTTGACGCCGGACACGGAGGCGTTGGCCAGCGTCAGCAGCGAGCTGCCGTCCGGGGCGTCGGAGAAGAACTGGCGTTCCTTGCCTGCCACCGAGGTGTCGATGATCGGCTGGTTGTTGATGTTGTAGTAGCCGCCTGCCACGACCGTGCCGCCCTTGCCGTCGGGCGCGGTGTCGCCGGTGATGAAGAACGGCTGGTAGGCCAGCTTGTAGGTCTGGCTGCTGCCGTCGCTGAACGAGACCTTCAGCGAAGAGTTGACCGTCGTGGCGGCCATGGCTGCGGGCGTGTCCAGCGTCGGTGCCGCCATGCCGGTGAACTCGGCGGTGGTGAAGCTGGCGGCTGTGGGTGCGGCTACGGCGTCGTCACCGCCGCCGCAGCCCGCCAGCAGGGCGAGAGAGCCGGTACCGAGCGGCAGCATTGGCGCACTGGCGAGGAGTTTCAAAGCCTTGCGGCGGGAAGCATCCGGTTTGTCAGTCATGGTTTGTTGTGGGGCATAAGCAGACTACGAAGGGGCCGCGGCGCCCAGCTGTCTGCTTCGCTGCAGCGCACCGCGTTCGCGGGATGTCGGAAAGCACGCAGGACTATTCCGTCAGCACCTAGAGAAGACGCGCGATCGGCGACCTTGCCCGCACTCCATGACAAACCAGTGTCACAATGTCTCAATGTCGCGTGGGGATGTGGAAGTCTGCGCAATAGAGATAATTAGCGCGTATTCTCAACTGCGACCCCGGCACGCGAAAGAGAAGTTCATCGCGGATTTCCGGGCAAGGCCGTCCCGGTTCTCGAGGAAAAATAGTGGTCATCGCGGAGCCATAGGTCATGCGCTCGGCCCATGACCGCGTCGGCAGACTCAAGCGGGCTCGGTCGGAATAGGCCCCAGTAGAATGGACGGATCTCGAATGCAGCTGGGTATGATCAGCCATGACTCTGCAAGTCACGAAGGTTTTGATGCACTTGCACCACCCGCTAGAGGTGATGCTGGCCTGCGTGCGCCGGTACGTCTCCTTTCCCCTAGAATCTCGTGCGAGCGGCGGATTATTTGGACCCACCTCGAGGCAACATCCGTGACACTCTCCCCGAGCCGGCCTGTAGGCGTTCCCGTCGGTCCATATTCTTCTTCACCGCGCGCACCTGCACTGTTGCCGAGGCTTCGCCGCGCGGCTGCGTACCGCCAGCAAGCGCACCCACGTTTCTCGCGCGCTGGCGGTCAGGGCCCCGCTGGAGGTGGTACAGCAGACCGCCGGCCATGTCTCGCTCGATGCCACCACACGCAATGTGACTGCCGCAGATGGGGATGGGGTGTGGATATCGAAATTGCGCAGTTTATATGCTATTAGCGCTGGATTGGCTTTATCTCACGCACACTGATTCCGAGGTTTTGACAGTATCGCCGAAGATTTTCGGGTCGCCGCAAGTTGGGTTGTGGCTGTCAGTAGCTCGTAAGTCTCTTTGGCCCCTCTTCTGCGAGGGGCGATTTTTTGGCCTCTGGCATGGCGTCATGGAATAGGAACGTCTCGGGATAGAATAAGGTACGACCCGTTGTCGATTTGAAAATGGTTTCCAAAATAAATGCAAATACCCGTTTTCATGAAGAGCCTATCCTCGATGTGTCGGCGTCCCCTCTGGGTGATACTCGCCTGCAGCATCGTTCTATTTAGTTGTGCCCCAATGATCGCAACGACACCATCAATTGTCGAATTTGCCCAGGATGGGACCGAGGTGCGATCCATAGTTATCCTGGCAACAGCAAAGATCCAGCTCGATACGGGGTACTCACGAGAATTGGCCGAAACATCCGTCTGGAAGCGGGTGGGACGCGTGCCGCAAGGTACTGTCTATCAGCCGGTCGGAACGATCTTCACAATCGAGGGTCGGCAGGTTCACGAAGCCTACTTGGTCCTCAAAGACAAGAAGCTGGTGGGCTTCTATTTACCGGGTGAGCAGAACTACTCCCCACTTTCAACCGCAGTACCCCTGACCTTGGGAGACATCGAATGAAACGAGTTGCGAGGATGGTGATGGCCGGAATGGCGATGTCCTTGCTGATGGCGGGTTGCGCTTCGGGTGTGAAGCATTCCGAGATGGCGGCCTCTATCCCGGCAATCAAACCAGGGGAGGGCCGCATCTACTTCCTGCGTTCGGCGTCCATGTTTGGCGCTGCGATTCAACCGGAGATTCGCCTCAACAACCAAGTCGTTGGGGATTCCAAGCCAGGTGGCTTCTTCTTTGTTGACCGACCAGCTGGAAAATATCTAGCCTCGGCGTCGACTGAAACGGAGAAGACGCTCAGCTTCGCCCTGGATGGCGCGGAAACGAAGTACGTGCGCAGCTCGCCTTCAATTGGTCTGATGGTTGGCCGCGTGGTGCTGGAGTTGGAAACACCAACCAAAGCCAAAGAGGAGCTGTCCTCCCTAAGCTATACCGGAGACGTGATGAAGACCTCGGCAAAATGAACTAGCAGGCCAGCTTGAGCGGTGTCACGTGGGCACCGCCCAGGTGACCGAGAAACACGTGGGCCGGACAGCTGTTTCCAACCCGGCCTACTACCTGCACCTCACAAGTGACCTTTCGCTCGAGCCCTTGCCTCGTGTCATTCGCGAAGAAGGCCTTGGCTGCAGCGACATCGCGCTTGACGCTGAGCCGGAAGTCGACCGTCTCTCCCGCTCGATCAACTGCACGGTAAAGATAGACCCATTTGCCACGGATTTGCACATACGTCTCGTCGACTCGCCATGAACGACCCGCCGATCTCGCAAACCGATGCCAGCACTTCACGAACTCCGACGTGAAGTGTTTGACCCAGCGCATGATCGTCGTGTGCGCAAGCGACAGGCCGCGCTCGGCCATCATTTCAACGAGGTCTCGAAAGACTGAGCTTGTAACGCAGGTACCAACGCACGCACGGGACGATGACTTCGCGGTCGAAGTGCCGCCCCGTTGAACAACCAGTCGATGTCTCTCGGCGTACTCATTGCGGGCTCGCGCTCGTCAAAAACCTGAGCGTGGCCCGCCGGCCCCTCCGATTTGCGCCAGAGCCGCCGGAGCATGGCCCCGCCCCGGTGCACGCTTCAATCGAGCACGGCGAGCAGCGACTTGGCTTCCTGCAGGTCCAATGTGTCGAATCCCTCGGTGAACCCCTGGTAGACCTCGCTAAGCATCTCGCGCGCCTCGGCCGACCTGCCCTGCCGCCGCCACAGCCGGTTCAAAGCCATCACCGCGCGCAGCTCCATCGACCGGGCGCCCTGGCGGCGGGCGATTGCGATCGCCTGCAGGAAGCAGGCCTCGGCCTCGTCCCGGCGGCAGGCCTCCTCTCCCTCGCGGACATGCAGCAGGGTCAGCTCCCCCTTGAGCCGGTACAGCTCAGCTTCGTACAGGTGCTCCTGCGTCCGCTCCACCAGGCCCAGCGCCTCAGCCAGCGTCTTGAGCCCTGTCTCGGCCTGCCCCGTTCTCGCATAGGCCTCGGCCAGCAGCGCCAGGAAATGAGGTAGCCAAAGCTCCGCCCCGGTGCCCCGGTAACCGCTCAAGCCCTGCAGCATCCTTTCGATGCCCTCTGCCGCGCGTCCCTGCGCGGCTAGCGCCCAACCCGAGAGGATTGTTCCCCAAGTCAACCAGAACGGGAAGCCGTGCTCGGTCGCGAGCGCGAGGAGTGCCTCCGCCATCTCGCGGGTCGGCTGCGCCTCGCGGCGGTGCAGATGAAGCTCGGCGGCGAATTGCAAGGCAGCGGCCGAGGCAAGAGGCTGGGACCGGGTCTGGGCCAGGGCGAGCATTTCCTGGCTGCGCGCCAGGGCTTGATCCGGATAGCCGAGAAGCCACAGGTCCAAGGCGAGGAAGGCCAGCCCGAGCACGCCGGGCTCCAGAAAGAAGGCAGGCGAGTGTTGCTGCCGAGGATCATAGAGGGCCAGGGCCTGCTCCAGCTGCGCGCGGGCAGGTTCCAGCTCGCCGAGACTCAATAAGCTGGCCCCCAACGCCCGATGGGCTTCTACGAGCAACGCAGGGTCTTGCGCCTTCTCGGCCAGCGCAAGGAGTTGCTCCCCCAGCTCGCGTGCGGTCCGCAGCTCGCCACGGACTATATAAAACAGGCGCAGCCCCAGCACGGAGGGGAAGAGCTGGGTCGTATCCCCTAGCTGTCGACACAGCATCAACGCCCGGGTATAGGTCGTCTCCACCTCCGGGGCACCATGCCCCTTGGCGGCCATCCAGGCCGGGCCGAGGGTGATCTGCAGCGCGAGCTCCTGCCGCGCGCGCTCGGGCGTGTCGGGCTGGGTCTCGAGCAAGGCCAGGGCCCTGGTGAGGTGGGCGACCGCTTCGGCATCGGCGGAGCGCTGCACCGCCTGGCGCCCGGCGCAATGCAGGTATTCCACCGCCTTGGCCGCGTTGCCGCTGCGGCTGAAATGATGGGCCAGCTCGCTGCAGTGCTCCTCGATCTGGTCATTGTGCAGGGCCTCGATCGCTTGGCCCGTGCGCTCGTGCAGCGCACGGCGCCGCTCAATCAGCAGCGAACCGTAGCTGACTTCCTGGGTCAGCCCATGCTTGAAGCTGAACTCCACCTCCGGAAACGCCGGCTGCTCGTAGATGAATTCTCTGGCCTGCAGCCGGCTCAGCAGGCTCTTGAGCGCGTCTTCGGGCTGCTCGACGACGCGCGCGATCAGGCTCCAGGCAAATTCCTTGCCGATCACCGCCAGGGTCTGCAGCAGCGCCTTCTCGGCCGGCTCCAGGCGGTCGATGCGGGCAGCGAGCACCCCCTGTACGGTGGTCGGGATGTGCAGGGCGGTCGGGATCTGCTCGAGCCGGTAATGCCCGCGCTCGCCGCGCAGCACCTGCTCCTCGATCAGCGTCTGCACCACTTCTTCGATGAAGAAGGGGTTGCCTTCGGTCTGCTCCAGGATCAGGCGCTCGAGCGGCGCGAGCCCGGCGCCCTCGCCCAGCAGATCTCGCAGCAGCTCCCGGGCTTCGACGCCGCCCAGGGGATC
This sequence comes from Cupriavidus basilensis, assembly GCF_029335485.1. GTDB lineage: Bacteria > Pseudomonadota > Gammaproteobacteria > Burkholderiales > Burkholderiaceae > Cupriavidus > Cupriavidus basilensis_E. The sequence goes on along the minus strand of NZ_JARJLM010000302.1, from coordinate 25,948 downwards.
GAGCCGCAGCTGGCTATAGTAGCCCTTGTGGCTCCAGTCATGCCGGTATTCGGGCCGGTAATTGACCAGCAGCAGGATGCGGGCGTTGGCCACGCTCTCGCCGAGAAAGCCGAGGAAGGCCTCGGTCTCGCTGTCGAGCCACTGCAGGTCCTCGACGATCAGCTCCAGCGGTTGGGCCAGGCTCTCGCGCACCAAGAGCCGCTTGATCGCCTCGAAAGTGCGCTGCCGGCGGATGTGGGGGTCCATCTGCGCCAGCGCCGAGCTCGGCTCGGTGCCCCCCAGCATGTGGAACAGATAGGGCAGGCTGTCTTCCAGCGCGCGGTCCAGGGTCAGCAGCTTGCTGGTGAGCTTCTCGCGCCGCAGGCGCTCGTCGTCCTGCCCCGTGATCTGGCAGTAGTTCCTCAGCAGATCGATCAGCGGCAGGTACGGATAGGCCTTGCCGTGCGAGACCGAGAAGGTCTCCAGCACCAGGCAATCGCGCGGCGCAAGCAGCTTGAACTCGTGGAACAGCCGCGACTTGCCGACACCCGGCTCGCCGACCACGCCGACGATCTGCCCGCGTCCGGCCTGCGCCAGCGCCCACGCCTCGCGCAGTTGCTCGAGCTCGCGGACCCGGCCGACAAAGCGCGCCAGCCCGCGGCTGGCCGACACCTGGAGCCGGGTGCGCAGCGGGCCCAGGCCCAGTACTTCGAAGACGGGCAGCGGCTCGCTAAGCCCCTTGATCGGCGTCGCGCCGAGCGCCTTGAATGCGAAATAGCCCTCGGCCAGCTTGTGCGTGTCTTCGCTTGCAACGATCGAGCCGGGCACTGCGATGCCCTCCATGCGCGAAGCGATGTGGATAGAGTTGCCTACCGGATCGTAATCGGTGTGCAGATCCTCGGTGCGGATCGCGCGCACCACGACCTCGCCCGAATTGACGCCCACGCGGATCTGCAGCGCGATACCCTGGGCTCGGCGCACGCGGTCGGCGTAGCGGCGCATGTCCTCCTGCATGCGCAGCGCTGCCAGCAGGGCGCGCTGCGCATGGTCCTCGTGCGCAATCGGCGCGCCGAACAACGCCAGAATGCCGTCGCCCATCGACCTGGCCACATAGCCTTCGTAGTGGTGCACAGCCTCCATCATCAGCGCCAGCACCGGGTCGATCAGGCTGCGCGCGTCTTCGGGGTCGAGATCCCGGATCAGCGCGGTCGAGCCTGCCATGTCGGCGAACAGCGCGGTGATGGTCTTGCGCTCGCCCTCGGTCGCGCCCCGCGCCTGCATCGCGGCCCGGGCGGCCCGGATACGCTCGGCCAGATGGGGAGGCGTGTAGTTTATGGGGGCGCTGGCCGCTGACGCGCTACCGCGACCTGCCGCTCTCAATGGCGCGCCGCATTCGCTGCAGAACTTGGCGCTCGCGCTGGTCTCGTGCCCGCAGGCCGGGCAGACATGAACCAGCTTGGCGCCGCATTCCTCGCAGAACTTGGCGCCTGCCGGATTCTCGAATCCACAGCTGCTACAGCGTCGCATCGGGCCCACCTTCGCCTTCGGCGGCTTGCGAACTTACGATTTTTTCAAGGCCTGCGGTTCCGCGCCCGTGCCAGCGTGGTCGGCACGACCCCGTTACAGCCCCGGTCCGCGGACTCGCCGCGCGACCTGGCGAACTTTGAACGGGAACGCGAATGCGCCGCTTGGATGATGAACCGGCGGCCCAAGGGATCCTGCCGGCTGGCCATCGACGATCGCCAGTGGTCGTTCCGACTTGACTGCACACAACTGGACCTGACCAGCACCCGCGTCGGCATGACATCGGATACGCAGCGCGAACTGCATGAGAAGCTTGGGCGTCTCGCAACCGCGCCTAGTGTTGCACCATGATCGCTGTCCCGACCGCAATGCCTTTCCAGGGTGGTGTTTATCATCATGGGGTGTTGTGTCTCGGCGAGGGTGTAAGTCGTCAACCATGAAGCCCAGCCGGACAAGCCAACTGTCGCTCGCCAGGGGGCGAACCAAGATACGCGCCTATGCTCTGTAGAGCACAAAGCCGCAGCCACACGCGTTTGCTCGAAGCAAAGAAATGCAAGTCATTGATCGAAAATTATATTTTAGGATCAAAGCGCCATTTTTTGCACGACTTGGACAATCGCCCCCATTTACGAGAACCCGTCAAATCGGGGCGGTGATCAGCCTTCCAGAAAGAGGATGATGAGCCACCTACAATAGGCTCATGTCCTTCGAAGCTGTGGTGCAAATTGTGGGCGCGAGCGAAAAAAGGCGTATTCGTCGCTACATCATCGTGCTGAAAGGACTGCCTGCCCAACAGCAGGCGCAGTGATCTTCGAGGCGCAGCTTTGTGAGGTTGAACTGACTTTTCGAATGCGAAGCATCAGCTCGATGCCGGAGATCGTAACGGCCGCATTCCTGAAGCGTTTGAAGCCGAGCATCGCATCGACCTGGACTCCCTCCGATTGCGCCAGAGTGCGATTTTGTCGGCCCTTCAGAATGGGACGAAGCCAAGCGAGGCAACGGATTGCAGGAAGGGAGCCAGGCCGGGAAGTCCCAGAAGCGATATTGATCTGATTCTCTTCCCGGGAGTTGAGGACCTGACCGATGAGCACCCCCGGTTTCTTCCGCAGCCGGCTTGACAGCATGATCGACCTGCGCTATCCGCTTGCAGTGCTGGCCACACGCATGCCCTGGGCCCAGATAGAGGCGTCGCTGGCGCCGAGATGCCAGGTGCTGCCTGGTTTGCGCTGTGCGGCCTTTACGGCCAGGTGAGCAACGAACGTGACATCGATGGCTCGCGAGCGGCGCGATTGCCATGCCGCTCGCAGGCCACCGCTTCGTCAGAACTTATGCCGCATGCCGATGGTGGCCTCGAACACGGAATTGCGTCCGCTGACCGGCAGGGTGAATCCCGGCGTACCAGCCAGTGTTCGCCATGCTCCCGTCAGCTTTGTATAGTCGACTCCCGCGTAGACATCGGTGCGTTTGCTAAAGCTGTAGTCCAGCAGCGGGCCGCCGGTGATGCGCGTGCCGTTCTGCCCGCCGTGCTTGAGCAGATCCACGTAGACGGGCAGTTTCAGTTCAAGCGAGGGTGTCAGTGGGTAGCTCACCGCCGCGGAGAACGAATCGTTCCGGTAGCCCGCCGGGTAGACGTTGCTATAGATGTAGGATGCATATAGCTTGGTCGCGCCGAGCTTGTAGGTCGCGCCTACGGTGAACACCTTCTGGGTGCTGTCGGGGATCAGGATGCCGAAGTACGTGCTGCCATAGGGGGTCGTCGCTGGCGTAAGCCCACCGATGTTGTTGATGATCTGGAACGCCGCGCCGACGCTCAGTGGGCCATTGTCATAGGAAGCCGCCACGCCGGGAGATGAGAACCGCTTGGCGTCACCAGCGATTTCGCCGAACGTGTAGGCGCCCTTGAAACTGAAGCCACCGAAGGTGGGAGAGGAATAGCGTACGGTGTTGTCCAGCCGGCCGCCGCCGGTCAGTCCCGCACCCTGGAAGCCGAGCGTGCCGACATAGTTTGACAGGGCGTACACGTCATGGAGGAACGCCATCTCGTGGACCAGCGTGTATTGACGGCCCAGCGTGATGTCGCCGTAGGTTGACGACGAGAGGCCGACCAGCGCGGTTCGGCCGAACAGGCGCGCATTGCCGGACGGTGTCGATTGCTGGGTCGCCCCGGTGCCGGGTGTGAATCCGGACTCGAGCTGGAAGAGGGCCTTGTTGCCGCCGCCCAGGTCTTCAGTGCCGATCATGCCCCAACGGCTGCCCGACAGCGGTCCGCCGTTGCCCATGCCGATCTTGCTGTCGCCGGCGGCATTCTGATGCGTGTTGTAGCGTATGCCGACGTCGATGACGCCGTATAGCGACAGGCTGCTTTGCGAGTGCGCCGCGCCGGATATGGTCCCGAGAACAGCGGCGGTCATAAGCGTTTTTTTCATTTTCACTCCCTTTCAGTGTGCTGCATGCCATTGTTGTGATGCTCGGTTGCCGGACGCACGAATCCGCTCCCAGCCGCCTTGCGCGCAAGGGTGGCTGGCATTGGAGTGTCTGGCCAATAGGGTTGGAAGCCCGCTGGTCGCAGTGCGCACCTGAGGCTGTCCGCGTTCGCTCTACTTCAGTGCCGCGATGGTGTCGGCGAAGCGAACGCGGCCTTTACTTGATGATTCCCGCGGTGGTGGCGACTGGGCCGAGAAAGCAAAGTGACTTGCCTTGTTCGAAATTAAACGCCTTGCCGCCTTTGCTGACCAAGACGACTTGCCTATGGGGAAATAGTGCCGGCTTATGCTTGCGCGAAGCCCGCTCTTCTGTCCGTGGCGCAGTTACTCCACGGCCTTGCCCATGTCCTCGACCACCTTCTTGGCGTCGCCAAAAACCATCATGGTCTTATCCAGATAGAACAGTTCGTTATCCAGGCCCGCATAGCCAGCGGCCATCGATCGCTTGTTAACGATAATGGTCTTCGCCTTGTAGGCTTCCAGAATGGGCATGCCGTAGATCGAGCTGCCCTTCTGTTGCGCCGCGGGGTTCACCACGTCGTTGGCGCCCAGGATGATCGCCACATCGGCCTGGCCGAATTCGCTGTTGATGTCCTCCATCTCGAACACCTGGTCATAAGGCACCTCGGCTTCAGCCAGCAGCACGTTCATGTGGCCGGGCATGCGTCCTGCCACGGGATGGATGGCGTACTTCACCGTGATGCCCTTGTGCGTGAGCTTCTCGGCCAGTTCCTTGACCGCATGCTGGGCGCGGGCTACGGCCAGTCCATAGCCTGGCACGATCACCACGGTCTCGGCATTGCCCAGGATAAAGGCCGCATCGTCGGCGCTGCCGCTCTTGACGCTACGCTGCTGGATCGTGCCCGCTTGCGCACTGCCTGCCTCGCCGCCGAAGCCGCCCAGGATCACATTGAAGAAGGAGCGGTTCATCGCCTTGCACATGATGTAGCTCAGGATCGCGCCCGAGCTGCCCACCAGCGAACCCGCGATAATCAGCATGCTGTTGTTCAGGCTGAAGCCGATGCCCGCGGCCGCCCAGCCCGAATAGCTGTTGAGCATCGACACCACGACCGGCATGTCGGCGCCGCCGATGGGAATGATGATCAGCACGCCCATGAGGAAGGCCAGTGCCAGCATGGCGATGAACGCCGGCCAGCTCTCGGCGCCGATGAATGCGGCTCCCAGGCCGACGGTGGCCAGGCCCAGCAGCAGGTTGAGCATGTGCTGGCCCGCGAACTGCACCGGGGCGCCCTGGAACAGGCGGAACTTGTACTTGCCGGAAAGCTTGCCGAAGGCGATGACCGAACCGGAGAAGGTGATCGCGCCAATGGCAGCCCCAAGGAAGAGTTCCAGTCGGTTGCCGGTCGGAATCGCCTCACCTTTGGGCGCAATGCCGAAAGCATGCGGCTCCGCAACGGCAGCCACCGCGATGAACACAGCCGCGAGGCCGATCATGCTATGCATGAAGGCCACCAGCTCCGGCATCCTGGTCATCTCGACGCGCTGGGCCATGAATGCGCCGGCACCGCCCCCGATCACCAGTCCAAGCAGAACATAGCCAAGGCCTAGCGGGCTCCCCCCGGCAAGCTTGAGGATCAATGTGCCGGTCGTGAGCACGGCAATGGCCATGCCGGTCATGCCGAAGCGGTTGCCGCGGATCGAAGTGGTGGGGTGGCTCAAGCCCTTCAGGGCCTGGATGAAGAAGACGCTGGCTACCAGGTAAAGCAGGGTAACCACGTTCAGACTGATGAATTCCAGGTTCACTTGGCCCCCTCTCTGGAAGCCGCAGGCTTCTTGTCCTTCTTTTTGAACATCTCCAGCATCCGGCGCGTCACCAGGAAGCCGCCGAAGACATTGACGGCGGCCAAGGCGACGGCAAGTACGCCCATGACCTTGCCCAGCGTGGTCTCGGTGAGTGCGGCGGCCAGCATGGCGCCGACAATCACGATGGCCGAGATGGCGTTGGTCACGGCCATCAGCGGTGTGTGCAAGGCCGGCGTGACGTTCCATACCACGTGGTAGCCGACATAGACGGCCAACACGAAGGTGGTGAGATTGATGATGGTGTGCGAGACCGCTTCCATAGTGTTGCTCCTCAGGTTCTCAGTACCGTTCCGCCCTTGGTGACCAGGCAGGCGGCGACGATGTCGTCGCTTTCATCGATCGTGAGCCCCCCGTCCTTGGGCAGGATCAGCTTCAGGAAGTCGAGCACGTTGCGGGCGTACAAGGCCGATGCATCGGCGGCCACGAGTGCGGGCAGGTTTGTCTCCCCTACGATGGTCACGCCATGCTTGACGACCGTCTTGCCCGCTTCGGTGAGCGGGCAATTTCCGCTCACGCCATCGGCACCTTTGCCAGCGGCAATGTCGACGATCAGCGAGCCCTGTTTCATGCCTTGCACCATTTCCCCGGTGATCAGTAACGGTGCGGCCCGGCCCGGGATCAGCGCGGTGGAGATCACCACGTCGGCCTGGGTCACTCGCTTGGCCACCTCTACCTTCTGGCGCTCGAGCCACGAGGCTGGCATGGGCCGGGCATAGCCGCCCACTCCTTCGGCGGCTTCCCGCTCCTCGGCGGTCTCGTAGGGAACCTCGATGAACTTGGCACCCAGCGACTCAACCTGTTCCTTCACCGAGGGCCGGACATCCGAGGCTTCGACCACCGCGCCAAGGCGCTTGGCGGTGGCGATGGCCTGCAGGCCGGCCACGCCGACGCCAAGAACCACCACCCGGGCTGCCTTCACGGTGCCGGCAGCCGTCATCAGCATCGGGAAGAAGCGCTGGTAGCGATCGGCAGCCATCATGACAGCCTTGTATCCGGCGATGTTGGCCTGCGATGAGAGCACGTCCATGCTCTGTGCCCGGGTGGTGCGCGGGGCGGCTTCCAGCGCGAAGCCGGTGAGGCCGGCCGCCGCCAGGCGCGCAAGGTTGTCCTTGTTGAAGGGATCGAGCATGCCTACCAGTACGGCACTTGGCTTCATCAAGGACAGGTCTGCCGGCGCGGGCGGGCGGACGGTCAGCACCAGGTCGGAGCCGAATGCGCCCGCCGCATCGGTGATCTCGCAGCCAACGGACTCATAGGCCAGGTCGGGGATCGAGGCCCCGCAGCCTGCGCCGGTCTGCACACGCAGCACGTGGCCATGCGCCTTCAGTTTCTTTGCTGTCTCCGGCGTGAGGGCGACACGGGTCTCGCCCTCCGCGGTTTGCAGCGGAATGCCTATCAACATCCAGGTCTCCAGGGAAGCAACTCGGGATCGACGCCGCTGCCGGCGCGTCCGAGGTGGTGTTATTGGAAGTCCGTTATTGGAAGTCCAGCAGGACTTTCATCGCCTGCGTGCGGTCAGCCGCCAATGCAAATGCGCGCCCTGCATCCTGGTACGGGACGGTGGCGGAGATCAGCGGTTTCACGTCGACCAGTCCCTTGTTCAGCAGTTCGACGGCCATCGCAAACTCTTCATGGAACCGGAAGGCGCCGCGCAGGTCCAGTTCCTTGGCGACGATGGCATTGATGGGCAACGTCATCTCGCCGCCCAGGCCCACTTGCACGATGATGCCTCGGGGACGCATGGCGTCGATGGCGCCACGCAATGCCCGTTCATTGCCGCTGGCCTCGAACAGCACGTCGATCTGGCCCTTGTCGACCGTGTACGGCTTAAGTGCCTCGGGTTGTTCGGCTACGTTGAGCGTCACATCGGCGCCCACCGCGCGGGCGGCCTGCAGAGGGTAGGCGCCCATGTCCGTGACGATGATTTCCACCGCGCCAGCCCGCCTTGCCGCCACCACGATCAATGCCCCAATGGGGCCGCAGCCGGTCACGAGGACGCGCTTGCCCAGCAACGGACCGGCGCGGCGAACCGCGTGCAGCGCCACCGACAGGGGCTCGGCCATTGCGCCCTCCTGGTCGCTCAGCGAATCGGCAAGGCGATGGGCCTGGCTTTCCTCGATGACGATCTCGCGGCGGAATGCCCCTTGTACATGTGGCGTGCGCATGGCGCTGCCGTAGTAGCGCATGTCCAGGCAATGATTCTGCAGGCCCTGCTGGCAGTATTGGCACAGGCCGCAGGGACGGCTTGGGCTGATCGCGACGCGATCCCCCTTGGCGTGGTTGCGCACGTTTTGCCCGACTTCCTCGATGCGGCCGGCTACCTCGTGGCCGAGCACCATCGGTTCGTTGACACGCACGGTGCCAAAGCCACCGTGGTTGTAATAGTGCAGGTCAGAGCCGCAGATGCCGCCAAAGCGGACATGTACGCGTATCTCGTGCGGCTGCACATCGGGGGTGACAACGTCTTCGATGCGCAGATCGTTGGCGCCGTGGATGACAAGAGCGTCCATGATGAATTCCAGTGAATGCCAGTGAGTTATAGAGTGGCGGTCACGCCGCCGTCGACGTAGAGAATGTGGCCGTTGACAAAATCGGAGGCATTGCTCGCCAGGAACACGGCCGCGCCGATGAGGTCTTCAACGTCGCCCCACCGGCGCGATGGCGTGCGCCCCACGAGCCAGGCGGTAAACTCCGCGTTATCCACCAAGGCCTGCGTCAGCTCGGTCTTGAAGTAGCCCGGGCCCAAGCCGTTGACCTGGATCCCGTAAGGACCCCAGTCAATCGCCATGCCCTTCGTGAGCATCTTTACCGCGCCCTTGCTGGCGGTGTAGGGGGCGATCCCGGGGCGCCCCAGTTCGCTCTGCACCGAGCAGATGTTGATGATCTTGCCGTGCCCGCGCGGGATCATGTGGCGAGCCACTGCCTGTCCGACAAGGAAGACGCTGTCGACATTGGTTTTCATCAACTCGTGCCAGTGGGCTTCTTCAAACTGCTCCAGCGGCGCACGGCGCTGCATGCCGGCATTGTTGACGAGAATGTCGATGGGTCCCACATCGGCTTCCACCGACGCGATGCCCTCGGCCACTGCCGCGCTCTGCGTCACGTCGAACGAGACCGTGCGGACGTCGGCACCTTGCGCTCGCAGGCTTTCGGCTGCCTGTTCCAGCTTGTCTTTCCGGCGGGCATTGAGCACCACCCGTGCGCCGGCGCGAGCCAGGCCCCCGGCCAGCGCCAGGCCAATGCCGCCGCTTGCGCCGGTAACCAGGGCGGTGCGGCCACTCAGGTCAAACATCTTGAGATCTGGGTTCATCATTTGTCTTGCCTTGCGGTTTCTTCGGCGATCCAGCGCAGCACCTGCGTGACTTGCGCATCGAGCGGCTGGTCGGCCGGGATTTGAAGCACGCCGGGTTCCCCTGCCGGTGCTTCCAGGATGGCGAACTGGCTGACCACCGAACCCGGCTGGAACATATGCCCCTTGCGTGCGGACACCCGTGCAATCGCTTCCGAGAGCGTGATGTCGACGTGCACGATGCGCAGCTGCGGCACCGCTTTCCGCAGCCGTTCGCGGTAGCAGCGCTTAAGGGCGGAGCAAGTGAGGATGGCATCGCCGGGCGCCGCGGCCAACAAGGTTGCCAGCTTGTCCAGCCAGGGCTCGCGGTCGGCATCCTGCAAGGCGGTGCCCTCGCGCATCTTCGCCTTATTGTGCTCGGGATGGTGGTCGTCGCCTTCGATCCATTCAGCGTCCATCGCCTTGGCCAACTGCGCAGCCAGCGTGGACTTGCCGCAGCCTGCGACCCCCATCAGCAGTAGCTTATTGATAGGCATGGCGGCCTCTACTGCTGCAGAACCTGCGGGTTCACCGGCGTCGGCGGCTGGCCCGCCCGAGGCCCGCGGCCGAGGGCAGCGATCAGGTTGTCCACGGTCAGTGCGGCCATGGCCCGACGCGTGCTTACCGAGGCGCTGCCAATGTGCGGAGTCAGCACGACATTGGGCACGGTCAGCAGATCCGGGTGGATCCGGGGCTCGCCTTCGAAGACATCGAGCCCCGCCGCTGCGATGGTGCCTTGGCGCAGTGCCTGCGCCAGGGCTTCGTCGTCGACGATGCCACCGCGCGCGATGTTCGTCAGCGTCGCGGTAGGCTTCATCTGCGCCAGCTCGGCTGCGCCAATCGCGTGATGCGCCGCCGGCGAGTAGGGAAGCACCAGGATGAGATGGTCGGCTTCCTTCAGCAGGGTGGCCTTGTCCACGTAGCGGGCATGTACCCTGGCCTCCGCCTCGGGAGCAAGCGGCGAGCGATTGTGATAGATCACCTGCATGTCAAAGCCCAACGCGGCCCGCCGGGCGATGGCCTGGCCGATCCGCCCCATGCCGAGAATGCCCAGGGTGGCTCCATGAACGTCGTTGCCGACCATCTGGTCGTAGATTCCCGTCTTTTGCCATTCGCCCCGCCGCACGAAACGCTCGGACTCGGTGATGCGCCGGGCGGTGGCGAGCATCAGCGCGAAGCCGAAGTCCGCGGTGGTTTCCGTGAGCACGTCCGGCGTGTTGGTGACCAGCACGCCCCGCGCGGTGCAGGCGGCCACGTCGACATTGTTGTAGCCTACCCCCACGTTGCATACCGCCTTGAGTGCAGGACAGGCGTCAAGCAGCGCGGCGTCGATGCGTTCGCTGCCAGTGCTCATCACGCCTTGCTTTCCTTGTAGCTGCGCGATCAATTCGGCCGGGGTCCAGACCGTGTCGGCCGCGTTGGCGGTGACTTCGAAATGTTCGCGCAGCCGGTCAGCGATGTCGGGAAAGGTCGCTCGGGTGACGAGGACGGAAGGGCGCATGCGGGTCTCCTTGCTCTATGGTTGTTCGGGCGGGAAAGAAGTCAGCGGTCAGTTGTTGCACCGGGCTTCCAGCGCATCGATGAAACTGCGGTCCCAGCGGCCTTCCTTCATGGCGCGTATGGTTTCGGCTTCGGCGGCGAGTACGGCGCGGGCTTTTTCAATCAGCAGCGGCACATCCTCAGGCGGTATGGCAAGCAGGCCATCCTGGTCGCCCACCAGTACGTCCCCCGGGCGGACAACCATGCCGCCGACCGATACCGGCACGTTGATCTCGCCTGGCCCGTCCTTGTACGGGCCGCGATGGGTGACGCCGCGTGCGTAGACCGGGAACTCGCGCTCCCGCAGCTCCGCGACATCCCGTACCGCGCCATCGATCACCACCCCGACCACGCCGATGCTGGCTGCATAGTTGGAGAGGATGCCGCCGACGACGGCGTTCTGCAGGTCGCCACCGGCGTCGATCACCAGCACGTCGCCAGGCCGGCAGAACTCAAGCGCTCGCAGGTAGGTGAGGTTGTCGCCGCCGCGCGATCGCGCGGTCACCGCAGTGCCGGCCATCGTGGCCGCGACCGGTCTGTGGAAGGGCCGAAGGCCGACTGTGCCCGTATTGCGATGCATGCTGTCGCTGAGCGCGGCGACCGGCAGTTCCCGCAAGGCGGCGAGCAGGGCGGCGTCAGCCTGGGGAGCGGAGGGGTTCTTGCGGATGGCTTTGTAGGTGCTCATGGCGTTCTCTTGTAGGTCAGGACAGGGCCAGGACTGCGCGCTCGATGCGGCGACAGCCCTCTTCGAGCGTGTCCAGGGCGGTGGCGATCGACAGGCGGAAGTAGGGCGAAAGGCCATAGGCCGTCCCGGCGACGAGCGCCACCCCCTCGCGCTCGAGCAGGTACATGACGACGTCGGCATCGTCATGCAGCGTCTTGCCGTCCGGTGTGGTCTTGCCGATCAGTCCGCCGCAGTTGACGTAGAGGTAGAACGCCCCATCCGGCGCGCGGCAGCTCAGCCCGGGGATTTCGTTGAGGCGGGCGAGCGTCTGGTCGCGGCGCTGCTTGTAGACGGCCACGCTCTCGGTGACGAAGCGCTGGCCGCCGTTCAGGGCCGCTGCCGCGGCGGCCTGGCTGATCGAGCAGCAGTTTCCAGCCGATTGCGACAAGAACGTGTCGAGCGCCTGGATCAGGTCGCGTGGACCGGCCACCCAGCCGAGCCGCCAGCCCGTCATCGCGTAGGTCTTGGAAACGCCATTGATGGCCAGCGTGCGCTCGCGCAGTTCAGGAGCCGCATTGAGCAGGTGGGGCGTGCGCACTGCGTCGAAGCGGATATGCTCGTAGATGTCGTCCGTCATCACCAGCACGTCCGGGTGGCGGGCCAGCACATCGGCCAGCGCCCGATACTCGGCCAGGGTATAGCTGGCGCCGGTCGGATTGCTCGGTGAATTCAGGATGAGCCAGCGGGTGCGCTCGGTAATGGCGCCTTCCAGCTGGGCCGGCGTCAGCTTGAATCCCTGGTCTTCCGCACACGCCAGCGTGACCGGGATCCCGTCGCAGGCAAGCACCATATCGGGATAGGAGACCCAGTACGGGGCGGGGATCAGTACCTCGTCTCCCGCTTCCAGGGTGATCGCCAAAGCGCTGTAGATCGCGCTCTTGGCGCCGTTGGTGGCGATGATCTCGTTCATCGCGTATTGCAGGTCATTCTCGCGTGCAAGCTTGTCGGCGATGGCCTGGCGCAACTCCACCGTACCGGCCATCAGCGTATAACGGGTCGCGCCCTGCTCGATGGCCCGCACTGCGGCTTGGCGGATGTGTTCCGGCGTGTCGAAGTCGGGTTCGCCGACCACCAGATTGACGATGGACTTGCCCTGGCGGCGCAACTCGTTGGCACGGTCCGCTGCGGAGGTGCTGGGGGAGGGTTTGATGCGCCTGACACGTGCGGCGATACGGGACGTATTCACGAGGGTTCCTTGCTGCGATTAAGGAGGGTTAAGCGCAACAGTAGCCGTGGCGGCCAAGGAAGGCCAAGATGACTCCGGTATGTCCAGATAGGAAACACCTATAGGTACGGACCCGCCAATGCCCTAATCTCCTGTACTCAGCGCTTGCGGCGCAAGAAGATAATGGGCTGTAGATCCCCGCGGACAGGAGGTAACTTGAACTTCAGGCGATTGAGGTATTTCGTAAAGATTGTCGACATCGGCAGTGTGACGCAGGCGGCCGATCTGCTTCATGTCGCTCAGCCCTCCCTGAGCCAGCAAATGGCAACGCTGGAAGGCGAGGTGCGCCAGCAATTGCTGCTGCGCACCAAGCAAGGCGTGATTCCCACCGAAGCGGGCAAAGTGCTGTACCGGCATGCCCAGGCGATCCTGCGCCAGGTCGATCAGGCAAAGGTGGAGATGAAGACGGCCGGACAGGGCCTCTCGGGCGCGGTCTCGGTTGGGTTGGCGCCCGGCACCGCCGCGGCGGCGCTGGCTTTGCCGTTGCTGCGTACGGTCCGGGCCCGCCACCCCGGGATCCTGCTTTACCTGAATGAGAGTTACGGCAGCACGCTGTCGGAACTGATCATGAACGGACGCATGGACATGGCAGTGCTCTACGGCGGCAAGACGCCTGTCCATGGGCTCTCGTTCCTGCCGCTGCTGAAGGAGCCGCTCTATGTGGTCGGCCCCGAAAGCATGCCGGCGCCGCCGGATGAGGTGCCGCTGCCTATGCTCGGGGACATTGATCTGTACCTGGCGCGACCTTACAACGTGGTGCGCAGGCTGGTCGATGAAGCGTTCAATGCGATCGGCATGGCGCCGCACGTGCTGGCTGAAATCGAATCGGCCAGCACGCTCAAGGCGATTGTCGCGGACGGGCTGGGGGCGACCATCCTGCCAGCCTCGATGGCGCGCGAGGTGGCGATGTCCTGCGACGCCTGGCAGTGCCGCATCGTCGAGCCGGTGATCGAGGCGCCCCTGGCGTTGTGCCAGTCCGGCCACCAGCCACTGTCCGAGCCGGCCCAGGCAATCAAGGAGATCCTGCTGGAATTGGTGGCGGGGCTGGCGGGCAACCTGCTTCTGTGCGACCGGGCGGAGAACCGGGAGGCGTCATAAGACGTTCCTATCGGGGCACAGACAAACCGTCTTGGTACTGAAGGGCAGAGGCCGATACTGTGTTCACCAACAGCTATGAAGTGAACGCACATGGATCTCATGCACATCAAACAGCTCATCGACGTCATGGCGGCCTCCGACATGGCCGAGATGAGCTTCAGTCAGCACGGATGGACGTTGCGCCTGGCGCGGCATATTTCCGGGGGAGCCAGCGGCGATCCCGCTCCCCCACCGACCCTTCCCTGTACGCAGCCCCGGCCACTGGGGCAGCTCTCCTCGCCCTCCGAGCCTGTTTCTCCCGTACCGGAGGGACGTGAATTGCTGGCTCCACTTTTCGGCATCGTGCACCTGCGGCCCGCGCCCGACGAGCCGGTGTTCGTGCAGCCGGGCCAGACCGTGGAGGCCGGCCAGACCGTGTGCGTCATCGAAGCGATGAAGGTTTTCAACGCCGTGCTCGCCGAACGCGATGGCGTGGTCGAGACCGTGCTGGTCGAGTCCGGGAAGGAAGTGGAGGCCGGCCAACCCTTGATCCGATTCGCCTGAGCGCCGAGGTTCGTCATGTTTGACACTGTCTTGATTGCCAATCGCGGGGAGATCGCCTTGCGTATCCAGCGCGCCTGCCGCGGGCTGGGCTTGCGCACGGTGGCCGTGTATTCGGAGGCGGATCGCGAAGCCGTCTACGTGCGTCAGGCCGACCAGGCCCTGTGCATTGGCCCGGCGTCTCCCACCCATAGTTACCTTAACCAGGCTGCGCTGCTGGCGGCGGCGCGTGTCAGTGGCGCCCAGGCCATCCACCCCGGCTATGGATTCCTGTCCGAGAACGCCGGCTTCGTCGACCGCGTGACCGACGCGGGTCTCACCTTCATCGGCCCCAGCGCGGCCTGTATCCGCACGATGGGTGACAAGGTCAGCGCCAAACGCGCAATGCGCGAAGCCGGCGTGCCCTGCGTACCGGGTCCCGACACCTCCCTTCCGGAGGACCCGGCCGAGGTGTTGGCGATCGCGCGCGATATCGGTTACCCCGTCATTGTCAAGGCAGCGGGCGGTGGCGGCGGACGTGGCATGCGGGTCGTGCATCAAGAGGCGGGACTGCTGGATGCGCTGGCGCTGACGCGCGAAGAGGCGCGTCGTGCCTTCGGCAATCCGGAGGTCTATATCGAGAAGTTCCTGACCCACCCGCGCCACGTCGAGATCCAGGTACTGGCCGATGGCCACAACCAGGCGCTATGGCTTGGCAGCCGAGACTGCTCGCTGCAGCGCCGGCACCAGAAAGTCCTGGAAGAGGCGCCGGCGCCTGGCATCGATCCCGCGCTGATCGCAGCGGTCGGCGAGCGCTGCGCCGCGGCCTGCCGGCAGATTGGCTACTGCGGCGTCGGTACCTTCGAGTTTCTCTACGAGAACGGGGCATTCTATTTCATCGAGATGAACACTCGGCTGCAGGTCGAGCACCCGGTCACCGAAATGACCACCGGCATCGACATCGTCCAGCAGCAGATCCGCGTGGCACGCGGCGAGCCCCTCACGCTGGCGCAGGCCCAAGTGGCTTGCCAGGGACATGCGCTGGAGTGCCGCATCAATGCGGAGCATCCGGACAGTTTCGCCCCGGCGCCCGGGAAAATCATCGACTGGCAGTTGCCTGGCGGCTATGGCGTACGCGTCGACAGTCATGCCGGCCCCGGCTATCGCGTGCCGGCGCACTACGACTCGATGATTGCAAAGCTCATCGTGCATGGCGCCACCCGGGAGGATGCGCTGGCCCGCATGCGCCTGGCGCTGGACGAGATGCAGGTGGGCGGCATCGCCACCAACTTGCCTATGCACAGGGAAATCGTTCGGGACGAGGATTTCGAGAAGGGCGGGGTCGACATCCACCACCTGGAACGTTGGCTGCAGGCGCGCGCCGCGCGGCCTGCCGGGACGCATTGAAGGATCTTGAGCATGACCATCGAAACGGGGACCATCAGCCTCCTGGGCACCACTGCCCTGCTGTTCGAGGCGCCAGGCGAGCTGAGCCTGGGGACTCAGCAACGCCTGTGGGCGCTGGCGCAGGAGGCCGAAGCATGGCCCGAGGTGCGCGAAGCCGTACCCGGCATGAATAACCTGATGTTGAGCTTCATGCGCCCGCCGTCAAGGCTGGCGGAAATCGAAGCCCGTCTGCACGAGGCCTGGCTTGCCGTCACGCCCCTGGCTCGCGACGGGCGCCTGATCGAACTGCCAGTCATCTATGGCGGCGCACCGGGCCCGCATATGGCGGACGTGGTGAACCACACGGGTCTGTCCGTGGACGAGATCGTCGAGCGCCACAGCGCGCCGCTCTATCACGTCTTTGCGCTTGGCAGCCATCCCGGCTACTGCTACCTCGGCGGCATGGATCCCCGCATTGCCACGCCGCGACGCAAGGTGCCTGTCCTGAGCATTCCCGGCGGCGCGGTGTCCATTGGCGGGGCGCAGACAGGCGTTTCGGCCTCCGATGGGCCTAGTGGCTGGAACACCATAGGCAGCTCCGAAATGTGTTTCTTCGACCCGCAGAAGAACCCGCCCGCGTTGCTGCAGCCGGGGGATGTACTGCGCTTTCGTGTCGAGAAGGTGATTCGATGATCGAGATCCTCTCTGCCAGCGCGCTGGCCACCGTCCAGGATCTGGGCCGCCTGGGCGCGCTCCGTTGGGGAGTCGGCACTTCAGGGGCGATGGACCCGCTGGCGCTGGCCGCCGGCAACCTCCTGCTGGGCAACGACGAGGGGGCGGCAGGCATCGAAGTGCCGGTCTTCCCGTTCCTGGCGCGCTTTACACAGGACTGCCGTTTCGCGCTGACCGGTGCGGACTGTGCCGCGCAGCTCGACGATCGGGCCCTGCTGCCGTGGTGGGTGCATGAAGCCCGGGCCGGACAGACCCTGCGCCTGGGCGTGCCGCAGCCTGGTCCCATCCCCGCCTGCCGGGCCTATCTTTGTCTGGCTGGCGGCGTAGACGTGCCGGTGGCCCTGGGGTCACGCAGCACCCAATTGCGCGGTGCCTTCGGCGGTCTCGACGGGCGTGCGCTCAAGCGTGGCGACGTGCTGCAGGCCATCTCGCCGGGGCTCGGCAAGGGGGCTGGCAGTGCCGGCATCGGCCTGGTGCCGCCGGCCTTCTGCTTGCCGCTGCTGGTGGACGGCGCTGCGGCGATGCGCGTGCTGCCTGCCGCCGAGTATGGACTCTATACCGAAGCTTCGCTGCGCAGCTTCTGGTCCGAGCCCTGGAAGATCACCGCGCAGAGCGACCGCTACGGGTATCGGCTCGCCGGCCCGTCGTTGGCGGCGCGCCAGCCGGTCGAAATGCGCTCGCATGGCATTGTGCCCGGTGTCATCCAGGTGCCGCCCGGCGGGCAGCCCATCGTGCAGATGCGCGACGCCCAGCCCTCAGGCGGCTACCCCAAGCTGGGCACCGTGATCGAGGCTGACCTGTGGCGGCTGGGGCAGGCGCCGATCGGCAGCCAGGTGCGCTTTGTCGAAACCACGTGGGACGAGGCGGTCGCCGCCCTGGACGAAGTCGAGGGGTGGCTAGCCGATGTTCGGCGCCTGGTAGGTCTGCATGGCGCAACAGGAGGGCGCTGAGATGGAAACCGAACACATTCGCCAACTCTGCGCATGGCTCGCGGCAACCGATATTGCCGAGCTCGATCTGCAAGGCCCGGGCGTCCATCTCCACCTGCGGCGCGAAGGCGCCACCGTGCAGGAGATGGTCGCGCTGCCGACGCCGACGCCAATAGCGGCCGGCAGTCCCGCGTCGCCCGAAATCGTGCGTGCTGGCTCCGTAGGTGTGTACCGTCACCGCCACCCCCAGCGCAGCGCCCCGCTCGCTGCCGTGGGCACTGCGGTGCAAGAGTCACAGGCATTGGGCCTGTTGCAGATCGGACCGCTGCTGCTGCCGGTGACCGCTCCGCGCGAGGCGGTGGTGCTGGAGATACCGGAGCCCGACGGCGCGGTGGTGGGCTGGGGCACGCCGCTCGTGGTGCTAGGTGCTTCCTGACTAGGGGTTGACATGGAAATTGATCTCAATGCCGATCTGGGCGAGGGCTTTGGCCCGTGGCGCATGGGCGACGACGAGGCGCTGATGTCGCTGATTTCTTCGGCCAACGTGGCGTGTGGCTTCCACGCCGGCGACCCGCTCATCATGGACCGTACCGTGCGCCTGGCGCTCCAGCGCGGCGTCGATGTGGGCGCCCATGTGGGCTTCCCCGACCGGCAGGGTTTCGGGCGGCGACTGATGCAGATCGATCTGCCTGAACTCGCGGCGATGGTCACGTACCAGCTCGGCGCATTGGCAGGCATTGCCCGCGCACGGGGCAGCCGGATGACGCACATGAGTTTTCATGGCGCTCTCGGCAACAAGGCAGCAGCCGATCCGGCGTGGGCCGTTCCGCTTCTGGAGGCGATAGCGGCTTTCGATCCACAGCTTATTATCAGCACTTCGAGCAGCCAGGCGATCGAAGGTGCGGCCGCCAGCCTCGGGTTGCCTGTCGCCGTCAGCTTCCTCGCAGACCGCGCTTACGACGACCAGGGCCTGCTCGTCAGCCGCGCCCTGCCCGGTGCGGTGATCCACGACGAAGAGCGGGTACTGGCCCGTGTGCGGCGGCTGCTCACGGAAGGCACGGTCGCCACGCACACCGGCAACACGTTGCCGATGCGGCCGCGTTCCATCCTTGTCCACGGCGACACGCCCGGGGCTGTGGCGCTCACACTACGCTTGCGAGAAGAAATCGAGTCCCTTGGCGGCCGCATCGTGCCGATCTCGCGGCAGCTCGCGCACGTTCCCGGTGCAACAACATCTAAACAGTATTGATAGGTGGCCAACGCTGGATAGCGTCAGGCACACGCCATTTCAGGGCATGGCCAGGACGAAAGCGCAGGCCTGGACCGACATCTACGGATCGCGATCTGTCCGGGTCACCAGGTCTTCACCATTTTGGCTCGCCTGAGCGTGCATGGCCGCACGGCAATGGTGCGTTATTTTGCAGCGGCACAGCTGGTCATCCTGCTTTTTCAGCCGCATTTCCAGCCAGTAGTATCTGGGCTTCGTATTAGGGTTACCCCGACATAAGAGGGTCCTATCTCGCCAAAGACATTCCATCTTGGCGTAAAAGGCCGGCGCTCGATAAATTGACATCAAGCCATCGTACAGGATTCATATGCCTTTCTCAGACTACAAAACAGCCTTGGTCACTGGCGCTTCTTCCGGCATCGGTGCCGCCGTCGTCGAACGTCTGTGTCGCGAAGGCCTGCAGGTGCATGCCCTGGCACGTGGCGCAGACGCGCTCGCCGCCCTGGCTCAGCGTACCGGCTGCATCCCGCATGCAATCGACGTGACTGACCTGGCCGGCATCACAAAGCTGGCGAAGGAGGTGAGCTTCGACGTCCTGGTCAACAACGCTGGCGTGGATCGCCCCGGCTCCCTGCTCAACGCGGATGCCGCTGGCATTGATCTGCTGGTAGACGTGAATTTGCGCGCAGTGCTGCATCTGTGCCGGCTGGTGCTTCCGGGCATGGTGGCGCGCGATCGCGGCCATGTGGTCAACATCAGCTCGATTGCCGGCGCGTATAACTTCGGAGGCAACTCCACCTACCACGCCACCAAGGCAGCGGTGAGCATGCTGTCGCGGCAATTGCGCATCGATGCCTACGGCAAGCGCGTGCGTGTCACCGAGATCTGCCCAGGACGCGTCGCCACCGACATCTTCGCCCATGTGCATGGCGACAGTGCCGAAACCTACGAGCGCTTCGTCAAGGGCTTCGAGCTGCCGCAGGCCGCCGATATCGCCGATGCGATCGCCTTTGCCATCGCCGCGCCGGTCGCCGTCAATATCGGGCACATGGAGATCACGCCGACGCTGCAGGTGCCCGGTGGCCTCTCCACGATGCGCCCCGAACCACTGCAAGACTGAACGGGGCCGAATCATGCATGGCTTCGATCTGATGGCGATCCTGCTGAACCCCGAGTTCAGCCGTATGCTGATTGAGGGCGTAAAGATGACGCTGTTGATCGCCGGCGGCTCCTGGGCGCTGGCGATGGCGCTGGCCTTCCTGTTGCTGACGCTGCGGCTGACGCCCAGCCGGCTGGCGGAGCGCTTTGTTGCGGGCTATGTCTCGTACCACTGCAATGTGCCGACGCTGGTCCAACTGATGCTCTGGTACTTCGGCATCTCCAGCCTGCTGCCTGACCCGATGCAGGCGTGGGTTGGAGAGCATCACGCCGAGGTCTTGTTTTCCATCCTCGCGCTAGGCTTGTGCCAGGCAGCCTACTTCAGCGAGGACCTGCGCTCCGGCCTTCGCGCGATCCCCCCGGGGCAGGAGGAGGCGGCCCGGGCACTCGGCAACAGCTTCCTTGGCGCCATGCGCCATGTGCTGATGCCGCAGGCTGTGCGCAATGCATTGCCGGCATTGATCAACCACAGCGTTTCGCTCTTCAAGAACAGTAGCCTGGCGATGGCCATCGGCGTGTCGGAGATGACCCATGCGGTCAAGGAGATCGAGAACACCAGTTTCCGGGCCTTCGAATCCTACCTGCTTGCGACGGTCATGTATCTGGCCTTCTCGCTCCTGATCATGGCCGCCGGTGCCTGGCTGGCCCGCCGCTTCCGCGTCGTGGCAGGGAGGTGAACCATGACGACACTGATCGACATCCTGCGCGAAAACTGGCTGCTGCTGCTGATTGGCCAGTACCCGAATGGACCCCTGGGCGGAATCGCTTGCACGCTGATCCTGTCGGTGCTCGGCATCCTGCTTGCGTTTCCGCTGAGCGTGCTGCTGGCGCTGGCGCGACTGTCGCCCTGGCGCTGGCTCCGTGCTCCGGCCACCGCGCTGGTGTATGTGGTGCGGGGAGTGCCGCTGCTGATGATCATCCTGTGGGTGTACTTCCTCGTGCCACTGCTGATCGGGCGCAACGTTTCAGGCTTTACCACGATGCTGTGCACGCTGGTCATCTACGAGGGAGCCTACCTTTGCGAGGTGGTGCGTGCAGGGATCGAGGCACTGCCGAAAGGGCAGATGGAGGCGGCGCGGGCTCTGGGGCATAGCTACCTTGGGGCCATGCGGCTGGTGATCCTTCCGCAAGCGCTCTACAACATGCTGCCGAGCATGCTGGCGCAGTTCGTCTCGACCATCAAGGAAACAACGCTCGGCTACGTGATCAATGTGCCGGAGCTGACCTTCGCTGCCAATCAGATCAACAATGCGCTGCTGACCAAGCCATTCCATGTCTTCTTCCTGCTGGCGGTGATCTATTTCGTCGTGTGCTGGAGCTTGACGCGTGCTGCTCGGGAACTGGAGCTTCGAATCGCGGCCAAGCGGGCAGGGAAAGGCGCGACCCTGGCATCCATCGCTCCCCAGCCGTTGGCCGTTGAACCGTAAGTGCTCACCAATTGAGTCATCGACATGATCAAGTTCTCTAATGTCTGCAAATGGTACGGCGACTACTGTGCCTTGAACAACATCAACGCGGAGGTCAAGAAGGGCGAGGTCGTCGTGGTCTGCGGGCCTTCTGGCTCCGGCAAGTCTACGCTCATCCGCACGGTCAACCGGTTGGAGGAAATCAGGTCCGGCGAGATACTGTTCGACGGAAACAACGTACATGCGCCGATGAGCAGCGACGCGCTCAACAAGGTGCGCAGCCATATTGGCTTTGTGTTTCAGAGCTTCAACCTGTTTCCCCATCTTTCGGTGCTCGAGAACATCGTGCTGTCGCCCATGCGAGTGCGCGGGGTCCGCCGCGGTGAAGCCCGCGACAAGGCGATGCAACTGCTGGAGCGGGTTGGCCTGGCAAACAAGGCTGACGCCTATCCGACGCAACTCTCCGGAGGCCAGCAGCAGCGCGTGGCCATTGCGCGGGCCCTGGCGATGGAACCACCCGCCATGCTGTTCGACGAGCCGACCAGCGCGCTCGACCCGGAGATGGTCGGCGAGGTGCTGGCCGTGATGCGCAGTCTGGCAAACGATGGCATGACCATGATGTGCGTTACCCATGAAATGAACTTCGCACGAGAGGTCGCCGACCGCGTGTGGTTCATGGACGCCGGCTGCATCCTGGAAGTCGCCGAGCCGAATGCCTTCTTCCGTGACCCGCAACACCCCCGCGCAAAACGCTTTTTGTCGGACCTGCGCTCGCATTGAATCATCCCTGTTCCCTAATATTTAGGAGTCTGATATGTCGGTTTATTCCACCGCTGCACGCCTGGCTGTCCTCGCTTGCCTGGGCACTGCTCCTTTTGCGGCCTTGGCCGACCAATGGGCGGAGATACAGAAGAACAAGGAGTTGCGTTGTGGCACCTTCGCCGACGTGCCTCCATTCGCCGCACCGGATCCGAAAACCCGGGAGATGGTGGGCTTTGACGTCGAGATGTGCCAGGCGCTGGCCAAGCGCTTGGGTGTGGTAGCCAAGATCACCCCGTTGTCGGTCGAGGCACGCGTGCCCGAAGTCAAGATGGGCCGGGTCGACGTGACGGTGGCCAACCTGGCTTACACGCTCGGTCGCGCGGAGCAGATCCAGTTCAGCGATCCTTACTACCTCGCCAAGGAAATGTTGGCCGTGAAGGCTAGCGATCCGGGCACGAGCAAGGCCGACTACAAGGGAAAGCGACTGGCGGCAGCCAAAGGTTCGACCTCCGAACTGTCGATCAAGATGAACGGTTCGGACCCGGTGACCTTCCAGGATACGGGCTCCGCCTATATGGCCGTGCAGCAGGGCAAGGCATTGGGCATCGTCTCCAACACCATGACGATCACCAAGCTGGTGAATCAGTCGAAGAGCGGTGGCATTGAGCTGAAGATGATCGCCGAGCCAATGACCTATCAGCCGATCGGCGTGGGTATGAAGAAGGGCGAACCGGCGCTGCTGGCCAAGGTGAACGAGGCGTTGCTGGCCATGGACAGGGCAGGCGAGATCAACCAGCTCTGGAACAAGTGGCTGGGCCCCAACACCGAATACAAGATGGTCCGTGAAGACAAGGTTGTCCCCTTGAGCGAATTGAAGTTCACGCCTATTCCTTGAAATTGCCTTCGATCACGGCTGCCAAGCTTTGGCTCGGCGGGTTTCTGATACTGTCCGCCGAGTGCGTTCCAAACTGGTCGGCCGGGATCTCGATTATCAGCGGGAAGGACACTCAAGACGGACCGTGACGCGGCAATGCTGTGGTAGCACTGGAATCGGCCAGGCGCTGGTCCTGCTCGATGATGTTGTTCAGGTACTTGCGCTGACGGATCGTGATGGGCGTCTCGCGCTGCGCGTTCGCGGCGTGCAGTGCGGCACCGCGTTTGTCAATGGTCACGGTATCAGGCGCGCCGTTCTGGCCAATGGCTTTCTCGAAGCAACGCCGGGTGGCAGCCTTGTCGCGACGAGCCCGCAGCAGAAAGTCGATGGTGTTGCCGGCCTTGTCCACGGCGCGATAGAGGTACGCCCACTCGCCCCGCACCTTGAGGTAGGTTTCGTCCATTCGCCAGCTCTTGCCAACCGGGCGCTTGTGGTGGCGAAACGCCTTCTCGAACAGCGGCAGCAGCTTGATAACTCAGCGGTGCACGGTCGAGTGATCGACCGCAAGACCACGCTCGGCCATCATTTCATCGAGATCGCACAGGCTCAGCGAATAGGCTTACGTACCACCGTACGCAGAGCAGGACCATGTTCGGCGGATTATGCAGGCGCTTGAGCACCTTCACTACGCCAGCGGACAGCGCTTTTTTTCGCAGATGCCTTCTTCATTACGCGCTTCAGTTCAGGCCAATGTCGGATCCGATCTTACCCCGGCATCCTTATCTCGACAAAACCAGAATTCTAGCGTGATAGGCCCCCAAGCCGAATGCAACCCGACTCGACCAACCGATTCGTGACATGATGCAAAGCAATGCTGTAGGCACAGTGCCAGAGTTCGATTTCGTGCTGTTCGGCAGCACCGGCGACTTGGCCACGCGCAAGCTGCTGCCGGCGCTGTTCGACGCCCACTGCGTGGGCTCGCTGCACCCGCGCGGGCGCATCCTCGCGCTTGGCAGCCAGCCGCTTGGCCAGGAAGCCTACCTGGCCATGCTGGAGTCCAAGGTGCGTCCGGCGCTGCCCGCCGCCGCCGCGGCGGAAGCCTGGCAGGGCTTTGTCTCGCGCATCCTCTACCTGCAGGTGAACGCCAACGCGCCGGAGGGCTTCGATGCACTGGCCGAGCTGGTGCGTGCCCGCGCCGCGCCGGTGGTGGTGTTCTACCTGGCGACTGGCCCGCATCTGTTCGTGCCGATCTGCGAGCAGCTTGCCTGCAAGGGCCTTAACCACGCGGGCGTGCGCATTGTGCTGGAGAAGCCGCTGGGCCATGACCTGTCCTCGTCCGATGCGATCAATTCCGCGGTGGCGCGCCATTTCGCCGAAGACCAGATCTACCGCATCGACCATTACCTGGGCAAGGAGTCCGTGCAGAACCTGATGGCGATGCGCTTTGGCAATGTCCTGTTCGAACCGCTGTGGCGGCGCGAGTGGGTGCGCGACGTGCAGATCACCATCGCCGAGGAAATCGGCGTGGAGAAGCGCGGTGCGTTCTACGACGGCATCGGCGCGCTGCGCGACATGGTGCAGAACCACCTGCTGCAGCTGCTGTGCATGGTGGCGATGGAGCCGCCGGCCAGCCTGTCGGAGGACGCGATCCGCGACGAGAAGCTGAAGATCCTCAAGGCGCTCAAGCCCATCGAACTGAACGAGGTCGCCGAGAAGGTGGTGCGCGGGCAATACTGCCGCGGCGCGGCCGCCGGCGACGCGGTGCCGGGCTATGTGAACGAGCCCGCCGTCGCGCCCGACAGCCAGACCGAAACCTTCGTCGCCATCAAGGCGGAGATCGCCAACTGGCGCTGGGCCGGCGTGCCGTTCTACCTGCGCACCGGCAAGCGCATGCAGTCGCGCGTGGCCGAGATCGTGATCCAGTTCCGCGACGTGCCGTATTCCCTGTTCCCACGCCCGCTCGACCACGAACCCGGCAACCGTCTGGTGATCACGCTGCAGCCCGAGGAAAGCATCCGCCTGCATTTCCTGGTCAAGCAGCCGGGCGACACGCAGGCGCTGCAGCCCGCTTCGCTGGACCTGCAACGCATGCTGCCGCGCGGTCAGGGCAATCGCAATGAACGCAAGACCGGCGCTTACGAGCGCCTGTTGCTCGACGTGATCCGCGGGCGGCTCGGCCTGTTCGTGCGGCGCGACGAGCAGGCCCAGGCCTGGCACTGGGTCGCACCGATCCAGCAGGCCTGGGCGCAGAGCAACCTTGTGCCCAAGCTTTACACCGCGGGCACCTGGGGGCCGGCCGCGTCGAGCGCGCTGCCCTCGCGCGATGGTGCGGTCTGGCATGAAGAGCTGTGAGGCAAGTCTGATGCATTGCGGCGCGCCGGCGGTTGTTGGCGTGGCGGCGAGTACAGGAGTTGATTCGATGTCCCCGAAGTCCGCCACGTCCCCGATGTCCCCCATGCTCCAAGGGTCCCGTTCCCTGCCGACGTGGCGGCGCCTGGAAGCGCATGTGCAAGCCATTCGCCATGCCCACCTGCGCGACTGGTTCGACGGCCCGCAGGGTGAAGCCCGCGGCGCAGGCTTCGTGGCCGAGGCGGCCGGCCTGACGCTGGACTACGCCAAGAACCGCGTCACCGATACCACCATGGCGCTGTTGTTCGCGCTGGCCGACGAGGCTGGCGTGAGCGCACGGCGCGACGCCATGTACCGCGGAGAAGCGGTCAACACCACTGAGCGCCGCGCCGCGCTGCATATGGCGTTGCGTGCGTGGCCGGAGGACGGCTTTCACGCGCAGGGCGTGGCGGTGGCCGGCGACGTGGCCGCGGTGCTGGCACAGATGGAGCGCTTTTCCGGCGCAGTGCGCGGCGGCGCGTGGCGCGGCTGGGATGGCCGCCGGATCACCGACGTGATCAACATCGGCATCGGCGGCTCGGACCTCGGGCCGCGCATGGTCTGCCGCGCGCTCGCGCACCTGGATACCGGCGGGCCGCGCATGCATTTCGTCGCCAATGTAGACGGCAGCGATCTCGCGACCGTGCTGGCGCGGCTGGATCCTGCCAGCACGCTCGTGGTGGTCTGCTCCAAGACCTTCACCACGCTGGAGACCATGGCCAACGCGCAAACCGCACGCACCTGGTTCCTGCGCCACGGCGTGCCGCCGGCGCAGTTGGCCAGCCACTTCGTCGCGGTTTCCACTAACCGGCAGGCGGTGGCGGAGTTCGGCATCGACCCCG
>NZ_JARJLM010000301.1 GCF_029335485.1 Cupriavidus basilensis | reverse complement strand
CGCGGCTCGTTGCCCAGGGAGAATCTCGCGGTGCCGTGCCATCTCAGGCAGGCAGGAAGCCTTCCACGGTGAGATAGCGCTCGCCGGTGTCGTAGTTGAAGCCCAGCACCCGGGCGCCAGCCGGCAGGCCGGGCAGCTTCTGGGCGATCGCGGCGAGGGTGGCGCCGGACGAGATGCCCACCAGCATGCCTTCCTCGCGCGCGGCGCGGCGGGCCATCTCGCGGGCCGGCTCGGCGTCGACCTGGATCACACCGTCCAGCAGCTCGGTGTCGAGGTTCCTCGGGATAAAGCCGGCACCGATGCCCTGGATCGGGTGGGGCGCGGGCGCGCCGCCGGAGATGACCGGCGAGGCCACGGGCTCCACCGCGAACACCTTCAGTTCCGGCCACCTGGCTTTCAGCACGCGCGCGCAGCCGCTGATATGGCCGCCCGTGCCCACGCCGGTCACCAGCACATCGATGCCCTGCGGGAAGTCCGCCAGGATTTCCTGCGCGGTGGTCCTGGTATGGACCTCGATATTGGCGGGATTCTCGAACTGCTGCGGCATCCAGGCGCCCGGCGTGGCCGCCACCAGTTCCTCGGCACGGGCGATGGCGCCCTTCATGCCCTTTTCGCGCGGGGTCAGGTCGAAGGTGGCGCCGTAGGCCAGCATCAGGCGGCGGCGTTCCACCGACATGCTGTCCGGCATCACCAGCACCAGCTTGTAGCCTTTCACCGCGGCAACCATGGCCAGGCCGATGCCGGTATTGCCCGAGGTCGGCTCGATGATGGTGCCACCGGGCTTGAGCACGCCGGACTGTTCCGCGGCTTCGATCATCGACAGCGCGATGCGATCCTTGATGGAGCCGCCGGGGTTGGAACGCTCTGACTTGATCCAGACCTCATGGGTATCGCCAAAGAGCCGCTGGACACGGATATGCGGCGTATTGCCAATGGTTTGCAGGATGTTGTCGGCCTTCATCTAGAGTCTCCGGGGATGGGTTGGAACCGGGCCCGCAGGCGGGTCCGGACAAGCATGCAGAGGAGGATTCTAGCCGGCTGCCGTTTGCGGCATGTGATTTCGGTGCCATGGCGCCCGCTTCCAGCACCAATGTATGATCCGCAACATTTCCGAACGCGGCGCGCGACCGGAATCTTGCCGGTGCGGATTGCCGTAGTGCACTTCTTTGTTTGAGAAAATTCTATACAGCGGCCGGCCGGAATCCCCAATCTTCACAGTGCGTGACAATTGTTGACATTACGTATGCGTCACATGGCCTAGCATTAGTTTCCTTGCCGGGGCAGGATGCGAACCGTTGTATTGCTGCGTTCGGGCACAATGGCGCCATGGGCCGGACCGTTATCGTGATATTTTTTCCGATCCGAAAAACGATAAAAGTGCTAAAAGTGCCGAGGCAGTAGAATTGCGTTCCGGCGCTCGCCTGGCGATGGCCTGACGATGGCCGGGGAGCGGTTGCAAAACCTGCATGGCATTGCCCGCGCACCCTATCCGGCGCGCGTCGTCGGCGGCGCTTTGCAAGCGCGCGGAAGCGGATCGGAACCAGCGCATCCCCGCTTGGCCGGCAACGGTTACGCCGTCATGCCGGCGCGCCGGTCGGTGCTCCTAGTCCGAAATGCTTATAGGCATGATCGCGTGCATGCCTCAAAATCTCCGTTGCAGTGCTTGAATAAGCACTTCAAGTTTGGCCTGCGAAGGGACTACCGGGAGTTTCCGGTAGCGCGGGAAGTCTGGAAGGGATAGCTACACCCGGATGCATCGGCTGGCGGCACCACGCATGACAAGGCGTGGGCAAGCTAAGCGACGGATCCGGGGCAGTGCATAAGAATTGAAGAAAAAAGGGGCTCAGCAAGTGAAATGGTTGCAATTGGACGGCGTCATGCGCCGCGTGGCCGGTTTGGGGCAAGCCAGGCGCGGCACGCCGACGGCCAGGGCGTGGAGTGGCGTCCTGCTGGCCGCAATCGCTGTCTGGCTGTGCCCGGCGCAGGCCCAGACGGCGCAGCTGGAGCGGCCGGCTGCAGCCCGGGCTCCCAATATTGCCTTCCACTACGGCAGCAAGCCGCCGGTGGACGCTCTCCAGGCCTTCGATATCGCGGTGGTCGAGCCGGACAGCGGCTTCGACCCGCGGCGCGTGGCCACCCCCG
>NZ_JARJLM010000300.1 GCF_029335485.1 Cupriavidus basilensis | reverse complement strand
AGGCGACAGTGGAGCCACGCATGCACAGGTGCGCGGCCGGTGCCGCGCGGCATCCCTACATGCGGAAATTCTCGCCCAGGTAGACCTTGCGCACCGATTCGTTGGCAATGATGTCCTCGGGCTGGCCAGCGGCCAGCACCGCGCCTTCGCTGATGATGTAGGCGTGGTCGCAGATGCCCAGCGTTTCGCGCACATTGTGGTCGGTGATCAGCACGCCGATATTGCGCGCCTTGAGGAAGCTGACGATGCGCTGGATTTCGCCAACCGCGATCGGGTCGACGCCGGCGAAGGGTTCGTCGAGCAGGATGAAACGCGGGGCAGAGGCAAGGGCGCGGGCGATCTCCACGCGGCGGCGCTCGCCGCCGGACAGCGACAGCGCCGGGTTGTCGCGCAGGTGGGCAATCTGCAGGTCGTCCAGCAGGGTGTCCAGCCGGCGCTCGATCTCGGCCTTGCCAAGCGGCTTGCCGTTGTCGAGCTGCAGTTCCAGCACCGCGCGGATGTTTTCCTGCACGTTGAGCTTGCGGAACACCGACGCTTCCTGCGGCAGGTAGGACAGGCCCATGCGTGCCCGCTCGTGGATGGCGAGGCCGCTGATGTGCTTGTCGTCGAGCACGATGTCGCCCTCGTCCAGCGCCACCAGTCCAACGATCATGTAGAACGAAGTGGTCTTGCCCGCGCCGTTGGGGCCGAGCAGGCCCACCACCTCGCCGCTCTTCACGTCGAGGGACACGTCCTTGACCACCGTGCGCGAGCCGTAGCGCTTCTTCAGGTGGCGCACGACCAGCGTGCTGCTGTCCTTCAGGGTGGCGGGCTGGGACGGTGCGGTTTGGGTAGCGGTCATGAAGGCGGAATCCGTGGATCGGGGCGACGCTTCGGCGTCGGGGTCAGGGATTGACGGGAGCGGGCGCTGGCTTGAGTTGCACCGGGCTGCCGGCGGCGCCGCTGGCGGGCTGTTCCTGGCGTGGCGACAACACCGCGCGCACGCGTCCGGACGGGCTGCCCGCCGTTGCATTCTCGGCGCCGCCGGTGGCGGTGTAGAACTCGTTGCGGCTGTCGTAGGTGATCAACGCGCCGCGGATTTCATCCACCAGTTTGGCGCCGGCCAGGCGCGCCATGCGGGCGCGGCCGATCAGCTTGGACAGTTCCTGCTTGCCGTCGTATTCGATGCGGTCGCCCCAGCCGTCGATGTATTCGTCGACATTGTCGCGTTTCTGGCGGATATAGGCCTGCTTGGCGCCCTTGGAGGTCGCCACCGCGTACTGGTAGCCCTCGGGGTCGGTGCGGACTTCGGCCGCGTCGGATTTCAGCACCATGGTGCCCTTGGTCAGCACCACGTTGCCGGTCAGTACATAGACCTGCTTGACGTCGTCGTAGCTGGCGTTGTCGGCCTCCAGCACCAGCGGCTTATCGCGGTCGGCTTTTTCGGCGCTGGCGGGTGTGGCCAGCGTGAGGCCGAGGACGGCTGCCAGCGTCAGCAATGCAGCAGTGCTGCGGCGGCGACAGGACGATGTCGTCAGGAATGGATTCATGTTGGCGTGATGGCGGTTTGCGCGGACGGCTCTGGCCCGCGGGCGGCTTTGTTTCCTGGCGACCGTTCCCTGATGAAGCCGGCGGGGCTGCGCAGACGGTACCGGAATCGGTATTGTCTGCGCCCGCACGCCTGGCCATGCTTTGCTTCATCTGGCAACAGCCTCTCGGATCTTGGTCTTGTCAGGGGTTCTTCGCTGGGCTCGCCGGCGGTGGCACCGTAATGATGGTGCCGCGTACATTACCCAGCAATTGTACTTCCCGGGTGACATTGTTGAAGATCAGGCCGTTGGCGGTCATCACCGACGGACCGCGGGTCAGTCTGACAGCCTTGTCGGTCTTGACGATGTCATCGTTGACCAGCACCTGGAAATATTCCGAGGCGGCGGTCATCTGAGGATCCTTGGCGGCTTCGGGACCCTGCGCGCGCACGATGAAGGCGTTGCCGAACAGGTCTATCACCGAGCCTTCCGCGTTCATCGTGCCGCGGTCGGAGTGGCCGGTGACGGGCGGGCGGCCGATCTCGTAGGCGCGCATGGCCGGGCGCGTCACCGCGTAGGTCTGGTCGTCCTCGAAGTGGATCATCTTGTCGCCGGTGAACCGCATCTTGGTGTTCCCGTCCTCGGCAAGCTCGGTGGCGGAGAAGCGGATCATGTAGTAATCGGGCTCGTGCTTCTTGCCCACCGGCCCCGCGGTGCTTTCGCGCGGCGAATTGACCTGCACCAGCCAGAAAGTGCTGCCGGCCACCAGCGCCATCAGCAGCAGGGGCAGGATGCGCATCGCAAGCCGGCTCAGGGAGGACAGGAAATCCCGCATAGGTCGTGGCTGGCCTCGGATATCAGATGACCTTGGCGCGGGTCAGGTCGTGGATGTGCAGGGCGCCGACCAGGCGCTGGTCCGCGTCGACCACCAGCATCTGGTTGATGCGGTTCGCCTCCATGACCTGAACGGCCTCGACCGCGAGCTGGTCCGGGCCCACCGTGTGCGGCGAGCGGTGCATCACCTCGCTGATGGGCACGGTCTTCCAGTCGCGCGGGGTTTCCAGCAGGCGGCGCAGGTCGCCGTCGGTGAACACGCCGATCAGGCGGTCGTCCGGGTCCACCACGGCGGTCATGGCCATGCCCTTGCGGGTGATTTCCATCAAGGCCTGCGCCAGGGGCGTGCTTTCGCGCACCTTGGGCACCGCGTTGCCGCTGCGCATGACGTCGCGCACGTGGGTCAGGAGTTTGCGCCCGAGCGCGCCGCCCGGGTGCGAGCGGGCAAAGTCCTCCTCGCCGAAGCCGCGCGCGTCCAGCACCGCCACCGCCAGCGCGTCGCCCAGTGCCAGCGCCGCGGTGGTGCTGGCGGTGGGGGCCAGGTTCAGCGGGCAGGCTTCTTTTTCCACGCCCGCGTCAAGGTGGGCGTCGGCCAGCTTGGCCAAGGTGGAGGCGGCGTTGCCGGTCACCGAGATCAGTTTGGCGCCGATGCGCTTGACGATCGGCACGATCGACAGCAGCTCGGAGGTCTCCCCGGAATTGGAAAAGGCGATCAGCACGTCGTCGCGCGTCACCATGCCCAGGTCGCCATGGCTTGCCTCGGCGGGATGCACGAAAAAGGCGGGCGTGCCGGTCGACGCCAGGGTGGCTGCCACTTTGCGGCCTATGTGCCCCGATTTGCCGATGCCCGACACCACCACGCGTCCGCTGCAATGGAGAATCAGTTGCACGGCCTGTGCGAACGCGCCGTCCAGGCGGCTGCCAAGGGCCGCGACCGCGTCGGCTTCGATCTGGAGGGTTTCGCGAGCGAGCCGAAGTGCTCGATCCGCATTGAAATTAGCTATCATGGCGACGAAGTATACCAACGAATGCGATGGCGCTTGGGCTGTTCCGACGATCGGGCGGTCAAGGTGGCTGCCGCGCTTGCCGTTATCCGCCGGCAGGGCCGCCCGCGCCGGGCTGCCGCGGCCCCGGGCCGGCGTACCCTGACCCCATCCGATGCACTCTCCGCTGGACCTGACCCTCGTCCTGCTGGCCGCCGCCGTATTCGGCGTGGTCGCTTTCCGCATGCTGCAATTGCCGCCGATGCTGGGGTACCTGGCCGTCGGTACCCTGATCGGGCCGCACGCGCTGGGCCTTGCCAGCGATACCGCGCAGACCAAGTACCTGGCCGAGTTCGGGGTGGTCTTCCTGATGTTCTCGATCGGACTGGAATTCAGCCTGGGCAAGCTCAAGGCGATGAAACGGCTGGTGTTCGGCATGGGCGGCTCGCAGGTGGCGCTGTCGATGCTGGCCGTGGTGCCGGCCAGCTGGGCCTTCAACTGGCTGTTCCCGCTGTCCTGGCAGGCTTCGATAGCGCTCGGCGGCGCGCTGGCGATGTCGTCCACGGCGATCGTGTCCAAGATGCTCTCCGAGCGGCTGGAACTGGAAAGCGAGCACGGGCGCAACATTATCAGCATCCTGCTGTTCCAGGACCTGGCGGTGGTGCCGCTGCTGATCGTGATCCCGGCCCTGTCGCGCGATCCCTCCGACATGGCGATGGCGCTGGGCCTGGCCACGGTCAAGATCGTGGTGGCGCTGAGCCTGATCTTCTTTGTCGGGCAGAAGGTGATGAGCCGCTGGTTCCACGTGGTGGCGGCGCGCCGCTCGCAGGAGCTGTTCATGCTCAACCTGCTGCTGGTCACGCTGGGCATGGCGGCCCTGACCGAGCGGCTTGGCCTGTCGATGGCGCTGGGCGCCTTCATGGCCGGCATGCTGATCTCCGAGACGCCCTACCGGCACCAGGTGGAGGAAGACATCAAGCCCTTCCGCGATGTGCTGCTCGGGCTGTTCTTCGTCACCATCGGCATGCTGCTCAATATCCATGTGGTGCTCGACCACCTGTGGCTGGTGCTGGCGCTGCTGATCGTGCCGATCGTGTTCAAGCTGGTGCTGATCGCCGGCCTGGCACGCGCCTTCGGCTCGCGCCAGGGGGTGGCGATCCGCACCGGGCTGGGGCTGGCGCAGGCCGGCGAGTTCGGCTTCGTGCTGCTCAACCAGATCGACGGCCTGAACCTGGTCGATCCGGTGCTGATCCAGGTGATCCTGGCATCCATGCTGCTGTCGATGCTGGCGGCCCCGTTCCTGATCCAGTACAGCGATGCCATCGTGCTGCGCTTCGCCGCCAACGAATGGCTGATGCAGTCGCTCAATATGACGCGCATTGCCGCGCAGAGCCTGCAGACCGAGAAGCACGCCATCATCTGCGGCTTTGGCCGCAGCGGCCAGAACCTGGCGCATATGCTGGAGCGCGAGGGCATTACCTACGTGGCGCTCGATCTCGACCCCGACCGCGTGCGCGAGGCCGCCGGCGCCGGCGATACCGTGGTGTACGGTGACGCCGGGCGGCGCGAGGCGCTGATTGCCGCGGGCATCCACCGCGCGGCGGCCATCGTCGTCACCTACGCCAACACGCCCTCGGCGCTCAAAGTGCTGCACCACGTGCAGGAACTGGAGCCGGCATTGCCGGTGATCGTGCGCACCGTGGACGATTCGGAACTGGATGTGCTGCAAAAGGCTGGCGCCACCGAGGTGGTGCCGGAAATCATCGAAGGCAGCCTGATGCTGGCATCGCACGCCCTGGTGCTGCTGGGTGTGCCGATGCGGCGCGTGGTGCGCGGGGTGCAGGAGGCGCGCGATGCGCGCTATAGCCTGCTGCGCGGTTATTTCCACGGGCGCGACGACGAGGAGGACCTGGTCGAGCGGGATTCCGTGCGCCTGCATTCCGTCTCGCTCGGTCCCGAAGCCACCGCGGTGGGACGCCGCCTGGGCGCGCTCGGGCTGGAGCAGATCGGGGTGGAGGTGACGGCGGTGCGCCGGCGCGGCATCCGCGCCTTCGACCCGGAACCGGAAACCGTGCTGGAGCCGGGCGACATCGTCGTGCTGCGCGGACCGCCCGAGGCGCTGGAAGTGGCCGAACAGCGGATGCTCGCCGGCTGACGGCGGAACCGGCGCACGGGGATTGGCGTTCAGGCCGCGGCGCGGCTCGTAGCGCGCGCGCCTTCCGCCCATGACGGCGGCAGGCCGTCCAGCACGGCGCGCGCATCGAGCGAGCCGATCGGGACCCGCTGGTCGGCGGGAATGCGGCCTTCGCCCTGCAGCATCAGGTAACGCAGGCAGCACACGCGCAGGAAGGACGTGAAGTTCGCCGCCTCGCCGCGGTAGGCACTCAGTTCGTCGTGCAGCCGGGAGATGAGCTGGCCCACGCTCATGCCATCCCGCTGCGCCAGCGCTTCCAGCACTTCCCAGAACAGGCTCTCGAGCCGGATGCTGGTGGCCACGCCATGCAGCCGCAGCGAGCGCGACTGGCACTCGTAGGACTGCGGATTGGCCCGGATGAAGATTTCACACATGGAGGAACTCCCGTTCGGGACGGCCCGCGAGACCAGCTCGCGAGCCGCGTTCGGAAGCCTCTAATGTACGATCCTGGTGCCCAGGACGGCAAGGAACTGCGCCAGCCAGGCGGGGTGCGCCGGCCAGGCCGGCGCGGTCACCAGGTTGCCGTCGGTGTGGGCCTGGTCGACCGGGATGTCGGCGTACTTGCCGCCGGCAAGGCGCACTTCCGGCGCACAGGCCGGGTAGGCCGAGCAGGTGCGGCCTTCCAGCACGCCGGCTGCGGCCAGCAGCTGAGCGCCGTGGCAGACCGCGGCGATCGGCTTGTTGGCGCTGGCGAAGTGACGCACGACCTCCAGCACGCGTTCGTTCAGGCGCAGGTATTCCGGAGCCCGCCCGCCAGGGATGACCAGGCCGTCGTAGGCCGCCGGATCGACATCGGCAAAGCTCGCGTTGAGCGTGAAGTTATGCCCGCGTTTCTCGGTATAGGTCTGGTCGCCTTCGAAGTCATGGATGGCGGTGGCGCAGCTGGCGCCGGCGGCCTTGTCCGGGCATACCGCGTGGACCGTGTGGCCCACCATCTGGAGGGCCTGGAACGGCACCATGGTTTCGTAGTCTTCGGCATAGTCGCCGACCAGCATCAAGATCTTTTTGGCCATCGCGGTCTCCTGTATGGTTACGGTTGTCAGGCAGGGACGCCGCGCCGGAGCCGGTGCGGCCCGCCTGAGCCTGGCCCATTGTGTTGCCGTTCGCGGCAGCCCGGGTGGTAACCCATTACCGCATCCTGCCGGCGCGCCGGCAGGGACCAACCGATTCCCCATGCCCAATACCACGATCCAGTCGTCCGCCCTTGGCGATGTCACCCACTACCTGCGCGAGCGCATCCGTACCGTGCCCGACTGGCCGCAACCCGGTGTCATGTTCCGCGACATCACGCCGCTGCTGCAGGACCCCAAGTCCCTGCGCGTGCTGATTGACGTGTTCGTGCACCGCTACATGGATGCCAGGCTCGACCTGGTGGCCGGCATCGACGCGCGCGGCTTTATCCTGGGCGCCATCCTGGCCTACGAGCTCAACCTTGGCTTCGTGCCGATCCGCAAGAAGGGCAAGCTGCCCTTCCAGACCGTGGCCGAGGAATACGAACTGGAGTACGGCAGCGCCACGGTGGAAATCCACGCCGACGCCTGCAAGCCGGGCGACCGCGTGCTGCTGGTGGACGACCTGATCGCCACCGGCGGTACCATGATGGCTGGCCGCAAGCTGCTCGAACGCCTGGGCGCCACGGTGGTGGAAGGCGCGGCCATCGTCGACCTGCCCGAGCTGGGCGGCTCTCGCCACCTGCTCGACAGCGGCCTGCCGCTGTTCACGGTTTGCCGATTCGAAGGGCATTGACGCCTGACCATTGATCTGCCGGCCGCGCGGGCATTGCACCCGGGCGCGGTCACCCGGACCCGGAGTTGCTTGCCATGCCAGACCTGTTGCTCTTCCTCGCTACCTCGGTGGCAATCACCCTCGCCCCCGGACCCGACAACCTGCAGGTGCTGGCGCGCGGCATGGCCCAGGGGCGGCGCGCCGGCGTGGTGGCGGCGCTGGGCTTTGCCTCGGGCTGCCTTTTCCACACGGTGGTCGCGGCCGTGGGCCTGGCCGCGGTGCTGCGCTCCTCGCCGGTGGCGTTCCAGTGCATCAAGTTTGCCGGCGCCGCCTACCTGGTCTGGATCGGCATCCAGGCGCTGCGCTCGCGCGGCGCGCTGGGCAAGGGCGCCGACGCGCCGGCGGTGCCGCTCGCCAAGGTGTTCCGCCAGAGCGTCCTCGCCAACCTGATGAACCCCAAGGTGACGCTTTTCTTCCTGGTCTTCCTGCCGCAATTCGTGCGTGCCGATGCCGCCAACGCAGGCTGGCAGATGCTGTTGCTGGGCGTGGTGTTCATGCTCCAGACGGCGGTGGTGTTCTCGCTGTTCGGCCTGTTCGCGGGCGTGCTGGGCGACTGGCTCAAGCACCGGCCCGGCGCCGGCCGCTGGCTGGACCGGGTGGCGGGGGCCATCTTCCTGGCGCTCGGCATCAAGGTGGCGCTGCCGGCCTGAGCGTTCCCGCCCCGGAGGACCGTGGGCGCGCCACCACGGCACCGGCTTGCCTATTGGGTTTGAGGGCATTTCCGCCGCGTGCCATGGCGTTGCCCACACATGCCGGCGGGCGCATAATGCCCCATCGACAACAATACGATGGCCGGGCGAAGTCTTGCGATAGGCAATGGAGGCACCGGTCACATAAGGCGCACCATGGGCGTACTACTTCATCTGCTTTCCGGCGTGGCGTTGCTGGTGTGGGGCACCAATATCGTCAAGGTCGGCATCCTGCGCGTGTATGGGGCCAACCTGCGCCACGTGCTCTCCTCGAGCATCTCCAACCGGTTCTCGGCTTTCGCGGCCGGGCTGGGCGTGACCGGCCTGGTCCAGAGCAGCAATGCGACGGCGGTCATCGTCAGTTCTTTCGTAGGCCAGGGCCTGATTGCCGTGGCGCCGGCGCTGGCCATCATGCTGGGCGCCAACGTCGGCACCGCCATCATGGTGCAGGTGTTCTCGCTGGACCTGTCGTGGCTGTCGCCGCTGCTGATCTTCGTCGGCGTGATCCTGCACCTGTCATGGAAGGGCAGCAAGCCCGGCCATGTCGGGCGCGTGCTGATCGGGCTGGGCCTGATCACGCTGGCGCTCGAGCTGATTTCCATCGCCACCCGACCGGTGGTGCAGGCCGCCGGCGTCAAGGTGCTGTTCGGCACGCTGACCGGCGATCCCGCGCTCGATATGCTGATCGGCGCCTTCCTCACCATCCTGTGTTACTCCAGCCTGGCGGTGGTGCTGTTCTGCGGCGCGCTGGCCTCGGCCGGCGTGGTGTCGCTGCATGTGGCGCTGGCGCTGGTGCTCGGCGCCAACCTGGGGTCGGGCATTTCCGCGCTGCTGACCACCTCGGGCAATAACCAGCCCGGCAAGCGCGTCACGCTCGGCAACCTGCTGTCGCGCCTGCTCGGCTGCGTGATCGCGCTGCCCTTGCTGGGGCAGGCGCAGCACCTGCTGGCGCTGGTCGATGCCGATCCGCAGCGGCTGGTGGTCAATTTCCACCTGCTGTTCAATGTGGCGCTCGCGCTGCTGCTGCTGGGCGCCACCGGTCCGCTGGCGCGGCTGTGCGAGGCGGTGCTGCCAGGCCGTAACACCGGCGACAGCCAGGTCACCCCGCGCCACCTCGATCCGGCTGCGCTGCCCACGCCGGCGCTGGCGCTGTCCAATGCCGCGCGCGAGGTGCTGCGCATCGGCGACCGCATCGAGCAGATGCTGGACAATATGCTGCGCGTGCTGCGTACCAACGATGCCAAGCTGGCCGCCGCCACCTGCCGCATCGACGACGAAGTGGACGATCTCTACACCGCCATCAAGCTCTACCTGACCCGGATCAGCCTGGAGGCGCTGGACGAACGCGACGGCCGGCGCTGGACCGAGATCATCTCGCTCACCATCAATCTGGAGCACGCCGGGGACATCATCGAGCGCATCCTGCAGGACGCGCGCGAAAAGAAGATCGCCCACAACCTGGCCTTCTCGGAAGCGGGCATGCAGGAGATCTCGCTGATGCACGCGCGCGTCGTGGCCAACCTGCGGCTGGGGCTGTCGGTGTTCCTCTCCGGCGACCTCAAGAGCGCGCAGCAGCTGATGGCCGAGAAAGCCACCTTCCGCGATCTCGAGCGCGAGTTCGCCCGCAGCCACCTGCAGCGCGTCGCAGTGCAGACCGCCGAGAGCATCGAGACCAGTTCCCTGCATCTCGATATCATCAGCGACCTGAAACGCTTGAATTCGCTGTTCTGCGCCACCGCCTATCCGGTGCTGGAAGACGCCGGCGCACTCAACCGCAGCCGCATGAAGGAAGACGATGGCGACCCGCCTGCGAAGGCGGTGCCGTCGGCACAGGCACATTGAGCCGGGGCAGCCCGCGGCGGCTACAGCTTGTAGCCGATCTCCCGCAGCAGGTCGCGCCGCCAGGCGATGTCGATCTCGGTTTCCAGCCCGAGCGGCGAAGCGCCGTCCACCACGCCCAGCACCGCGCGGCCCTGCGCGGTCTGCGCCACCACCACTTCGGTCGGATTGGCCGTGGCGCAGTAGATCCGGCACACCTCCGGCACCGCGCGCACGGTGGAGAGCACATTGAGCGGATAGAAGCCGTCGCCGAGGAACAGCAGGAAGCTGTGGCCGGCGCCGATGGCCATCGCGTTCTCGCAGGCCAGGTCGATCATGGCGTCGTCGTTGCCGGACCAGCGCACCAGGCGCTTGCCGGATGCCTCGCAGAATGCCAGCCCGAAGCGGATGCCCGGCACTGCGCACACCAGTGCCTCGTGGAGGTCGTCCACGGTCTTGATGAAATGCGCCTGTCCGAAGATGAAATTGGTCGCCTCGGGCTTGGTGACCGGCACTACGATGATCTCCATGGCCATGCTCCTGCAGTGGCCCGCATCGAGGCTACTCAATCAATGGTAGGCTGGCCCGGGTCGAATGCAAGGCGCCGCGCGGGCCTACCGGCGCGGCGGAGCGGCGCCCTTGCGGCGCCGGCTGCGCAGGCGCTGGAGCAAGGCGGCGATGGCCGCGAGCAGCACCGCGCCGCCTAACGTCAGGGGCAGGCTGCCGGAGACCTCGCCATTGGCCTTGCCTGCGGCCCGGGCCGTGCTGGCAGGCTGATCGGCTCGGGCGGCTGGTGCGGAGGCCGCGGGCGCGGCCGGTTCTTCGAGCGCGCGCGCTTGCGGCGCGGCCAGCTCGATCGGCGTGACCTGTGCCTGCGCCGCG
This sequence comes from Cupriavidus basilensis, assembly GCF_029335485.1. Lineage (GTDB taxonomy): Bacteria > Pseudomonadota > Gammaproteobacteria > Burkholderiales > Burkholderiaceae > Cupriavidus > Cupriavidus basilensis_E. The sequence goes on along the minus strand of NZ_JARJLM010000300.1, from coordinate 11,755 downwards.
GCGGGGCCGGCGGCACCCGTGCCGCCGAGCAGCAGTGCGCAATGCCAGGCGCAGAGGATGAGGCTGGAACGCTGCCGCATGCCGTGCGCTCAGCGCCGCTCCAGCAGCGGCGCCAGGTATTTGCCGGTGAAGCTGGCGCGGCTCTTCGCCACCGTTTCCGGCGTGCCCTTGGCGATCACCTGGCCGCCCCCGGCACCGCCTTCCGGGCCCATGTCGAGCAGCCAGTCGGCGGTCTTGATCACGTCCAGGTTGTGCTCGATGATGACCACCGTATTGCCCTGGTCGCGCAGCTTGTGGATGACCTTGAGCAGTAGTTCGATATCGTGGAAGTGCAGGCCCGTGGTGGGCTCGTCCAGGATGTAGAGCGTGCGGCCGGTGTCGCGCTTGGACAGTTCCAGCGACAGCTTGACGCGCTGCGCCTCGCCACCCGACAGCGTGGTGGCCGACTGGCCCAGCCGGATATAGCCCAGGCCGACATCGAGCAGCGTCTTCAGCTTGCGCCGCACCACCGGCACCGCGTGGAAGAACTCGTGCGCCTGCTCCACCGTCAGGTCGAGTACCTCGTGGATGTTCTTGCCCTTGTAGAGCACTTCCAGCGTTTCGCGGTTGTAGCGCTTGCCGTGGCAGACGTCGCAGGGTACGTAGACGTCGGGCAGGAAATGCATCTCGACCTTGAGCACGCCATCGCCCTGGCAGGCTTCGCAGCGCCCGCCCTTGACGTTGAAGGAGAATCGTCCCGGGTCGTAGCCGCGTTCCTTGGCCGAGGGCACGCCGGCGAACAGTTCGCGGATCGGCGTGAACAGGCCCGTGTAGGTGGCGGGGTTGGAGCGCGGGGTGCGGCCGATCGGGCTCTGGTCGACGTTGATGACCTTGTCGAAGTGCTCCAGGCCCTCGATGCGGTCGTGCGCCGCGGGCTCCGCCGTGGAGCCGTACAGGTGGCGCGCCACTGCGTGGTAGAGGGTGTCGTTGATCAGCGTGGACTTGCCCGAGCCGGATACGCCGGTCACGCAGGTGAGCAGGCCCACCGGGATCTCCGCGCTGACGTTGCGCAGGTTGTTGCCGGTGGCGTTGACGATGCGCAGCAGTTTTTCCTCGTCGGGCGCGGCACGTTCGGCCGGCACCTCGATGCGGCGCGCGCCGGACATATACTGCCCGGTGAGCGAGTCGGGCGACTGCTCGATCTGCAGCGGCGTGCCTTCGGCCACGATCATGCCGCCGTGCACGCCAGCCCCCGGGCCGATGTCGACTACGTAGTCGCAGGCGCGGATCATGTCTTCGTCATGCTCCACCACCAGCACGGAGTTGCCGATGTCGCGCAGGTGCTTGAGCGTACCGATCAGCCGGTCGTTGTCGCGCTGGTGCAGTCCGATGGACGGCTCGTCGAGCACGTACATCACGCCGGTCAGGCCCGAGCCGATCTGCGAGGCCAGCCGGATGCGCTGCGCCTCGCCGCCCGAGAGCGTATCGGCGCTGCGTTCGAGCGAGAGATAGTCCAGCCCCACGTTGTTGAGGAAGTTGAGGCGCGCGGTGATTTCCTTGACGATCTTGTCGGCGATCTCGCGCTTGGCGCCGTGCATGTCCAGCGTGAGGAAATACGTCAGCGCATCGCGCAGCGGCCAGCCGTTGATCTCGAAGATCGCGCGCGCCTGGTCGTTCTCGCCCAGCTTGACATGCCGCGCCTCGGTGCGCAGGCGGGTGCCGTGGCAGGCGGGGCAGGCCTGGTTGTTCTGGTACTTGGCCAGTTCTTCGCGCACCGCAACGGAGTCGGTTTCGCGGTAACGCCGCTCCAGGTTGGGGATGATGCCTTCGAAGGCATGCTCGCGCACCGTGGTGCGGCCGCGCTCGTTCATATAGGTGAAAGGGATCTCCACCTCGCCCGAGCCATGCAGCACCACCTCCTGCACTTCGGCCGGCAGGTCCTCGAAGGCGGTGTCCAGCTCGAAGTCGTAGTACGCCGCCAGGCTCTGCAGCATCTGGAAGTAGAACTGGTTGCGGCGGTCCCAGCCCTTGATGGCGCCCGAGGCCAGCGACAGGTTGGGGAAGGCCACCACCCGCTTGGGATCGAAGAAGGTGATCTGGCCCAGGCCGTCGCAGCTCGGGCAGGCGCCCATCGGATTGTTGAAGGAGAACAGGCGCGGCTCGAGCTCCTGCAAGGAATACGAGCAGATCGGGCAGGCGAACTTGGAGCTGAACACGTGCTCGTGGCCGGTGTCGAGTTCGAGCGCGATGGCGCGGCCGTCGGCCAGGCGCAGCGCGGTCTCGAAGGATTCCGCCAGCCGCTGCTTGATGTCGGCGCGCACCTTGACGCGGTCCACCACCACGTCGATGGAGTGTTTCTCGGTCTTCTTCAGCTTGGGCAGCGCGTCCACTTCATAGACCACCGCCGGCGCCTCGTGCGTGGTGCCGCCGCCCGAGCGGATGCGAAAGCGCACGAAACCCTGCGCCTGCATGGTGTCGAAGAGGTCGGAATGTTCGCCCTTGCGGTTGGCCACCACCGGCGCCAGGATCATCAGCTTGGTGTCTTCCGGCAGCGCCAGCGCGGCGTCGACCATCTGCGAGACGCTCTGCGCCTGCAAGGGCAGGTTGTGGTCGGGGCAGTAGGGCGTGCCGGCGCGGGCGTACAGCAGGCGCAGGTAGTCGTGGATCTCGGTGACCGTGCCTACGGTCGAGCGCGGGTTGTGGCTGGTTGCCTTCTGTTCGATGGAGATCGCCGGCGAAAGGCCTTCGATCAGGTCGACGTCGGGCTTTTCCATCAGTTGCAGGAACTGGCGCGCGTAGGCCGACAGCGACTCCACGTAGCGGCGCTGGCCCTCCGCGTACAAGGTATCGAAGGCGAGCGACGACTTGCCCGATCCGGAAAGCCCGGTGATCACGATCAGCTTGTTGCGAGGCAGATCGAGATTGATGTTCTTCAGGTTGTGGGTACGGGCACCACGGATTCTAATTTCTTCCATATACCGATTGTCTTCGCCAGGCGGGGCCGTCGGTCGGGTCGACAGGCCGGTCTCACGGAATTTCAAGAAAAAAGCATGCCAGCAGGGCTGCGGCCGGCCTCGGGCCAGCGCCAGGCCAGCATCGGGCAGGGCTTTGGCGCCCCGCGCTGGGGCTCGCGGTGCCCTCGCGCGCCCTCGTGACCTCCTTGCGGTGTCCGGTCGGGCCCCCGAAAGCGCAGCGGAGCAAACCTGTTAATATACCGAACTTCGGTTTCCGGGGGTTGCTTGCGCCAACAGGCGGCGTTTCGCGATGCCCACATCGGCATGCTGAAGGACTGTATCGCGTTGTCCGGAAGCGTTGCTTCCGCCTCGACGGGTGTCCGGCGGATGATGGCGGGACAGTGGCGGATGCGCTGCAACTTCCGCTCCGGTCATGGATCGAAGTTGTCGCCGCCCCGTCAGCGCCGGGTCAATGCGGTGCGTGCGCGTTGCACGACCCGGCAATCCGTCACAGAAATTCCCCACGATCGCAATGTCGTCGATCCATAGCTCCTCCCAAGATGCGGCCAAGGCCGACAATTCCAAGGCTCAGTCCGGCACCGGGCGCGACCGCATGACCCGCATGGAATTGCGAGCCAGCATCTCGCTGGCCAGCATCTTCGCGCTGCGCATGCTCGGGTTGTTCCTGATCCTCCCCGTGTTCGCCGAATACGCGCACGGCCTGCCCGACGGGCACGACGCCCAGCGCGTGGGCCTGGCCATGGGCATCTATGGCCTGATGCAAGCTTTCCTGCACATTCCGCTGGGCTGGCTGTCCGACCGCGTCGGCCGCAAGCCGGTGATGGTGGCCGGCCTGCTGCTGTTCGTCGCCGGCGGGCTGGTGGCGGCCGGTTCGGACACGCTTGCCGGCATCATCCTTGGCCGGTCGCTGCAGGGCATGGGCGCGATTTCCGCGGCCATCACCGCCTGCATCGCCGACCTGACCCGCGAGCAGCACCGCACCAAGGCGATGGCCATGGTGGGCGGCAGCATCGGCCTGACCTTCGCGCTGTCGCTGGTGATCGCTTCGCCGTTGCTGCACAGCATCGGCATGCCGGGCATTTTCACGCTGATGTCGGTGCTGGGCGTGATCGCCATCCTGGTGACGTTGTTCCTGGTGCCCACGCCGCCGCCGCCGCATCCCGTGCGGCTGCCGTTCCGCGAGGTGCTGTTCAATCCGGACCTGGTGCGGCTGAACGTGGGCGTGCTGGCGCTGCACGCCTCCCAGGTCGCCATGTTCATGGTGGTGCCGGCCATGCTCAGCGACGCCGGCATGCCGCTGGACCAGCACTGGAAGGTTTACCTGCCGGTAGTGCTGGTGTCCTTCGTGCTGATGCTCGGGCCGATGATGGCCGCCGAGCGCTATGGCAAGGTTCGGCCCGTGCTGCTCGGCGCGGTTGGCCTGATGACCGCGGTGCAGCTGCTGTTTGCCGCGGTGCATGGCCTGTGGGGCATCGTGGGCGTGCTGCTGCTGTTTTTCGTGGCCTTCAACGTGTTGGAGGCCATGCAGCCCTCGCTGGTGTCGCGCTATGCCGCTGCCGCGCGAGGGGCGGCGCTCGGGGTCTACAACACCACGCAGGCGATGGGATTGTTCCTGGGCGGGGCGGTGGGCGGCTGGCTGCTCAAGCACGAAGGCCGCAGCGCGGTCTTCCTCGGCTGTGCGGTCGTGCTGCTGCTCTGGCTTATAATCGCCTGGAACATGAAGTCGCCCCCGGCCCGGAAAAGCAGTTCGCCGGCCGTCGCCGCGTAAGTGGCGACGCCAAATGGCGCCGATTCGGGGTGGGAAAAGCCTGAAAAGCCTGAAAAGGCTCGTCGCATCACTTCGTAAAGCTTTTTGCCTCAAATAGGCACTAGCATGACCGCGCGCCCGACTACTTGGCCGGGGGCGCGTTATTTGTTTACGCATCAGTCAAGGCATCGCCACGCCGCTTGCAGCAGAGGGCGTGGCCCTGGGAGAACATTCACATGGCATCGATCAACAAAGTCATCCTCGTCGGCAACCTGGGCGCGGACCCGGAAACCCGCTACATGCCCAGCGGCGACGCCGTGACCAACATCCGCCTGGCGACCACCGATCGCTACAAGGACAAGACCAGCGGCGAGATGAAGGAAGCCACCGAGTGGCACCGCATCGCCTTCTTCGGCAAGCTGGCCGAGATCGCCGGCCAGTACCTGCGCAAGGGCTCGCAGGTCTATATCGAAGGCCGCATCCGCACCCGCAAGTGGACTGACCAGGCGGGCGCGGAAAAGTACAGCACCGAAATCGTGGCCGAGCAGATGCAGATGCTGGGCTCGCGCCAGGGCATGGGCGGCGGCGCTGGCGCCGGCGACGACATGGGCGGCGGTGGCGGCTACGGCGGCGGCCGCGAATCCTCGGGCGGCGGCTATGGCGGCGGCGGTGCGCGCAGCGGTGGCGGCCAGCCGGCCGGCGGCCAGCAGGGTGGCGGTGCGCGCCGTCAGCAGCAGGCGCCGTCGAATGGCTTTGAGGACATGGACGACGATATTCCGTTCTGAGGCGGATCTGCCGATCTGTCAGCCCGAACCCGCCAGGCCGGGCCGAAATGGCCGGCACCGGCAAGCAAAAACCCCGGAGATCATGGATCCCGGGGTTTTTTGTTTTCAGGCCCGTGCCCGGTCGAGGCGGTTGGGCATGGCGCGGCGCCGGTTCAGGCTGTTCCGCGCCTGCCTGAGCGTCCTGTCAAGAAAAAAGGGCAGCCCTTGCAGGTTGCCCTTCGTCCGTCACGGCCTGGTTGTTGCTAGTTCTGCAGGGCCGCGAAATCCAGCGCGCTGGTCAGGTCGCCCATCGCCTTGCCCTTGTTGGCCACCAGGGCGGTGTCGCGCAGTTGCAGGCCCGGCAGGGTCGGCAGCACGAAGCGGTGGGTGATGAAGCGCAGGGCCGATGCCGTGTCGTACTGGGTGTGGTCGACAAAGCCCTTCTTCGCGTACGGCGAGATCAGGATGGCCGGGATACGCGTGCCCGGGCCCCAGCGGTCGCCCGTGGGTACCTGGGCGTGGTCGTAGAAGCCGCCGTTCTCGTCGTAGGTGACGAGGATCAGCATGTTCTTCCACTGCGGGCTCTTCTGCAACTGCGCGATCACGCTAGCGATATGGGCGTCGCCGTCCGTCACGCTCGCATAGCCGGGGTGCTGGTTCAGGTTGCCCTGCGGCTTGTAGAACGCGACCGCGGGCAGGTTGCCGGCGGCGGCGTCCTGCAGGAACTGGCTGTCGAAGTCCTTCAGGTGCGTGCTGCGGTTGGCGGCCTGGGTGACCGGGTCGAAGTTGGCGTAGTAGTTGAAGGGCTGGTGGTGCGGCTGGAAGTTGGGGGTCGTGTTGTTGTAGATGCCGGTCGGGTCCTGGGTCACCTTGGCCCAGGCGCCGGCATACCAGGCCCAGCTGATGCCGCGCGCGTTCAGCAGGTCGCCGATGGTGGTCTGGGTCTGCGGCGGCAGCGTGGTGGCCTTGGCCGGGTCGGCGTAGAGCCCGGTGGTATCGGTGGTGGCAGGCTTGTTGCCGCTCGGCTGGTAGTCCGGCTGCATGGTGTTGACGGCGTAGAACATGCCGCTGGCGTCCTTGGGCGTCAGCGTGCTGTCGTTCTGGTACACCGCCTTGCCGGAGAGGACCGAGGTGGGGTTGCCGGTGCCCGGGGTGAGGCGCAGGAAGTTGCCGTTGGCGTCGACGTCGATCGCGGAGATCGAGCCCTTGGCCGGCGAGGTGGCGGCGTCGGCGTTCGGGTACTGCGGCGCGCAGGCGCAGATCAGGTACTGGTGGTTGAGGAAGGAGCCGCCGAACGCGCCCATGTAGAAATTGTCGGCCAGCACGTATTGTCTGGCGAGCTGCCACATCGTCATGCTGCTGCCGTCGTAGTAGCCCATCGACAGGCCGCCGGCATCCGAGAACGCGGCGTACTTGTCGTTCTTGCCGCCGTTGATCTGCATCTGGTTGTTGTAGAAGCGGTGCACCAGGTCGCGCGTGACGACTTTTTGCGAGATCACCGTGCCAGTGCCGTTGACGCCGTCAGGGTTGTCGATCTGGAACGGCTTGTTTGGCCAGTTGGCGGTGCTGGCCTGTGTCAGCTGTGTGACTTGCCCTTGCGCCGTGAGTCCGTTCCAGGTCGGCGGCAGCACCGGCAGCACCGAGCCGTCGAAGTCCTTCTGCCCCTCGGCGGTGCCGGTGGACGTGGGGTTCACGCCGGGAATGCCGTTGGCGCCCGGGAACAGGCCGTAGAGATTGTCGAAGCCACGGTTCTCGGCGTAGATCACCACCACCGTCTTGATCTTGTCCAGCGCAACCCGCTTGGCGACGCCGTCGCGCAGGGCCTGGTCGATATCGCCGCCGCCCTTCACCGAGTCGGCGATCAGGTCGATGGCCTGGTCGATTTCCGCCTGCAGGGTCGCCTTGATGTTCTTGTCGGTTTCCTTGTTGTGGTCGGCCAGCAGCTTGTCCGCGGTAACGCCGATGCGGGCGGCGAGGCGGGTCTTTGCCGCATCGATGTCGCCGCCGTTCGATTCCATCAGCGCGACCAGCTCGGTCGAGATGGCGCTGAGCACGCCGTTGGCGCTGGCCGGTGCGCGGAATACCAGCGGACGGGACACCGCGGCGTGGCCGCCGGCGCCGTCGTTGCGGAACGCATCGGTGCCGATTTCCGCCACCACCGCGCCCTGGCCGGTCAGCGTAAAGGCGCCGTTCTTGTCGGAGCGGGTGCTGGTCTCATCACCGTCGCACTTGCCGTTGTTGTTGGCATCGATGCAGACCTTGGCGTACTCGAAGTAGCTGCCGGTCACCACGCCCGACGTGGTGGCGGCCGTGGGCGTGCTCCCGCTACCGGAGTCGCTGCCTCCGCAGGCGGTCATTGCGGCGGCGGCTACCGCCGCCAGGGGATAGAGTTTCAGGGCTCGGCGCATGGATTTTCCTTTTTCTTTATGTGTGAGGCGGTTCTTTTTTGAACAGCCGCGCGATTTTCCCGCCACTCCATGTCAGATTGATGATGTTCGCCGGAACCAGGGGGAAGGGGTTTCGGCTTGCCATGACACGCCGTTGTCATGCGTGCGTGCTAAGTTGGCGCGCCTTTGCCGAAAGCCAGGTGCCAGTGCCGGCAGAACCGCCGGTCCGGCCAACATTCCATCCGCCATCCCCGCCGCAGCAATGCCATCGCGCCCCGTTTCGCCGCCAGCCCTTCACCAGATCCCGCGTGCCGCCGCCGCCGTCTTGCTGCTGGCCTGCGCCGTCGCGCTGACGGCCTGCGGCAAAGCCGGGCGGGACACTGCCGTATCCGCCCCGGGCGCGGTCGGCGTTGCCGCGGCAGCGCCGGCCAGCCAGCCAGCCGCGCCTGCCCGGCCGGCCTACGCGGACGCGTTCTATAACCTGATGGCGACGCGCCGCCCCGCGGTGCCGGCCATGGCCGCGCTCGGCAAGGCCTTGTTCTTCGACCCGTCGCTGTCGGCGTCGGGCCGGCTCTCGTGCGCGAGCTGCCACAGCCCGGACCACGCCTACGGGCCGGGCAACGACCTCTCCGTGCAACTGGGCGGAGCGGACATGCGGCGGACCGGCGCGCGCGCCGCGCCGTCGTTGCGCTACGTGCAGAACGTGCCGCCGTTCTCCGAGCACTTCCACGAGAACGACGGCAACGACAGCGAAGACCAGGGCCCCACCGGCGGCCACGACTGGGATGGGCGGGCCTCCTCCACGCACGAGCAGGCGCGCGCGCCGTTGCTGTCGCCCAATGAAATGGCGAACGCGGACGCGGCGGCGGTGGCCGCCAGGCTGCGCGGCGGCAAGCATGTGCAAACGTTCCGGGAGGTGTTCGGCGACGATATCCTGGCGCGCGACGAAACCGCCTTCCAGGCAGCGCTGATGGCGCTCGAAGTCTTCCAGGAAACCCCGGCCGAGTTCTATCCCTACACCAGCAAGTACGATGCCTTCCTGCGCCGGCAGGTCAAGCTGAGCGAGCAGGAAACGCGCGGCCTGCGCCTGTTCAACGATCCCGCCAAGGGCAATTGCGCGGCCTGCCATCCGAGCGCGGTCAGCGCCGAGGGCGCCTTTCCTGCCTTCAGCGACTTTGGCTTCATCGCGCTGGGCGTGCCGCGCAACCGCAAGCTGGCGGCCAATGCCGACCCCGCCTTCTTCGACATGGGCCTGTGCGGGCCGGATCGTACCGACCTGAAGGACCGCGCCGAGTACTGCGGCCTGTTCCGCACGCCTTCCCTGCGCAACGTGGCGCTGCGCAAGGTCTTCTTCCACAACGGCGCCTTCCATTCGCTCGAAGACGTGCTGCGCTTCTATGTGGAACGGGACAGCCAGCCCGGCAAGTGGTATCCGCGCAGGGCCGATGGCAGCATCGACAAGTTCGACGACCTCCCGGCCCGCTATCGCGAGAACGTCAATATGGAGCCGCCTTTCGGCGGAGCGCCCGGCAGCAAGCCGGCGCTCTCGGCAGCGGAGATCCGCGATGTCATCGCCTTCCTGAAGACGCTCAACGACGGCTACCGGATTCCGGCGGCGCGCTGAGGCAGGCAAGCGCCGCACATCGCGCGTACCGGTAGATGTGGAGCACAATCCTCATCGTGCGACGCAACTCCTCCAGTATCGCCATAGACTCCTGAAGCTGACCGGCACAATTCGCGCTGCCGCTGCCGCTGCCGCTGCCGCTGCCGCTGCCGCTGCCGCTGCCGCTGCCGCTGCCGCTGCCGCTGCCGCTGCCGCTGCCGCTGCCGCAAGCGGAATGAAGCCGGCACTTCCGTTGGCTACGGGAGTCTGGCCCGTAGCCAGTCCCAGCGTGTCGGCGGCAATGTCACATAGCCAACTCCATCGGAACCGGAAGGGTCATAGACCACGCTATCGCCACCCCAAAATAACTTTGGGTAAGGGCTCTTATATGTTCTTTCCGCCAGCAATTCACCGGTTTCCGCATCGTAAAGCCGGAATGCCATTGCGTCATTGCCAGGTAAATAACACATTTCGCCGATATAAAGTTTGCTATCCGTTTCTTTCTCGCACTCATTTGCTCCCATTCTATTTGCCACGTCCCAGCTATACGGAATAATTACAATTGCGATGAAAATAATAACCGTTAACTTGTATAGGCGCCTTATCAATTTTCTTGTTTGATCGCTCATGCTCATAGATCAAACTCCACCACCCACGGATCAGAGAAGCGTAGCTTATTCCTATCCGAATAAAGAATCAAATCTCCTCCCTGCTTGTGCTTCAGTTGCCAATCACGATAGTCCTTGTTGCGCAGGGGATAGTACACTGTGCTTTCCGAAATGATCCCGCCTCTTGCAACGGGATACATAACCCAATCCGCCTTGGATAATTCCCCGAGCGCAGTTGCACCTGGCACAATGATAAATCCCGTTTTATTCCAGTGCCCAAGGTATTGGGTTCCATTTGGAATAACACCCAAGGTTTTATCCGTTCTGTCGTGAAATGTAAAAACATCACGCATGTACAGGGAAATCTCCTTGATGATAATACGTGTTCGCGTAGGTCCAACTCGCTCGTAGAAGAATCCGCCCAGTGCTGCATTGAATGAGAAGGCCCCAAGAGAGCCGTACAAGTCATCCATCAATATTCCGTTTGGCATAGCGGCTCCCTTGATAAACATGAGGAATTTATCGGAGTTATCGCTATCAACGCGGCTTAATTGAAATTGGAATTCTTTGTGATATAAATTTATATCGCCTCCACAAAGTTCCCACGTGTCGACGTAGTAAGGTGAAGGCTGGTAACGCGAGCAAATGGATTTGAGCGCTATTTCGGCTTTTGGCTCAAAAATATTCTTTGTTACCAGTTCATCATACCTTTTCTTGGCGCGCGGAAAGCCTAATATCCAATCCAGCTTGAACGTGGTTGTATCGGTCATGCTGAGGGGGAATGGCTTGCCGTCTTGATTAATCCCCTTTACCGCGCCGGCATTAGTGCTCGCATAGTTCAGCTCACCGGCAAGCCATTTGCGCATAACCTTGGCCGACATCGGCCAGCCGATGCGATCCATGGCGCCGGGAACATCTTGGAGATCAAACTCTTTGACGCGTGGCCTCTTAATCTCCGGTGCCGGTGCCGGTGCCGGTGCCGGTGCCGGTGCCGGTGCCGGCTTTGGCGGTGGCGGTGTTTTCAGCCATTCCCGAACATCCAGAAACCCTTCTATGAGCGATTTAGGCGGGCGCGCAGGCTCCTTGGGTTTTGGCGGCGCGGGAGGCGATGGGGGTTGATCCCGCAGCGGCGGCGCAGGGCGTTCCGTAGAAATATAGAACTCCTCTATATCTTCAACAGTGCATCCTTGCTGTTCATGCTTTAGCGCCCACAACGGCTTGATGAATCGTTGCTCAAAAAACGGTATCCGTTTATCTGATTTTTCCATAATTCCTCTCACCACCAAACTTTCGCTTATAGCAGGGGTAGAATTGGATAAGAATCGGAAAGATCTGGTTTTCAGGCAGGAAACTACAAATCTTTGAAAAGTCAGCCCGGCCCGTGGCCGGGCGTTTAGCGTGTTAACACTGGAGGCCGAAGACGGTCGCGAGAAATGCAACCGGCCCGATCGCAACGACCACACAAACTGGTGTTGGTATCGGGAAGAAGCAACGGGCCGGGGTATGTACTTGAACTCTATTTCTGTGATCCGTCCCCATTTCCTCCTGACAGCGTCCTGTCAGGAGATGTCAGCGCCGCACTTCGTCGCGCGGCACGCTGCCGTCCTTCGGGATAGGATAGCGGCCTGACCGTACCAATACCGCGACTTGCGGTGGGTGACCGTGGCGCTACCCGGGCGGATCCGGTGCCCG
>NZ_JARJLM010000002.1 GCF_029335485.1 Cupriavidus basilensis | reverse complement strand
ACGATGCGCCGGCCTGCATCGCGCTCGGCCTGGAGCACCGGCTGCAAGGCCCGCGCCAGTCCGGCGAAATCGTAAGGATCGATCAGGCCACTGTCGCCATAGCCGGGCATGTCCCAGGCCACCGCCCGGTAGCCCGCTCGCGCCAGCGCGTCGAGCTGTGCCGGCCAGGCTGCCTTGCCGCCGCCAATGCCATGCAGCATCACCACCGCCACCGGGCCCGTGCCCTGCGAGACGACGGCCACGCCGTTCGGGAAGGTCTGGATGTTCGTGCTTGCGTTCGCGTTCATGCGCCTGCCTGATTGGATGGGTTGCCCGCCGGCGGCGTGGCCGGGCCGGCGAGCCGGCCCGCTTCGACTTCGCTCACGCCGTCGAGCGTGATCGTGCAATGGCGCAGCGGCAGGTCGAAGTGGCCCAGCGTATGCCGGCCGGCCACTTCGTTGGCCCCGGTGGAATAAAGGAAATTGCCGGCAAAGGCGCGCAGCTCGGTACCGTTGCAGTCGCGCTTGTCATAAAAGGCCATGGCATCCCAGCGCGCCCGCGCGTTCATGCCCCAGCCGACATGCGACACCGCGTAGGCATCGCGCGTGCCCTCGCTGTCGGCCCAGGCCGCGTAGTAGCCGCGCATCATGTCGGCGTCCACGCCCTGCCCTTCGATGCCGACCATATAGTCGTCCTCGATATGGCAGACGATGGTGTCGCGCAGGTAGGTCTTGAAGGTCAGGTTGACGTCGCCGGGGGCCAGCACCAGCGTGCCGTTGACCTGCCCGCCGGACGGGAAGGCGAGGCACAGGCCGCCCGGCCAGTGCGCTACCTGGCCTGGCTTGCTGCAGTAGCCCCACACCCCGCCCACGCGCGCGCTTGCCAGTCCGACCCGCAGTTCGGTGCCGGCCGCCGAATGCACGCGCATCTCGCGCGCGCCGCGCAGGCGCTTCATCGCGGCCCGCACTCCCGTTTCCAGCGCGGGGTCGGGCAGGCAGCGCTCGAGGATCTCGGGATGTTCGTTGCTGACCATCAGCAGCCGCGGCACGATGCCGTCCGCGCCTTGCAGGATCAAAGGGAGTTCGGGCGCGTGCAGCAGACCCTCCACGGTGCAATCGATCACCAGGTGGCAGCGCTGCAGGGCAGCTACCACCGGCGCGAGTTGCCGCAAGGCATCGCTGGCCCCGGTGGAGCGCACCGGGGCGGGCGCCTGGAGCGCCGGGGACGGCACCCGGATGCGCACGGGCGTGGCGCCCAGCGCTTGCACCGCCAGTTCCGCCAACTCCACATTGACGAGTCGGGATTGGGACTCCGTTACAATCCCAACCACTTCCTGGGCGCTCAGGGCGCACAGTTCCAGGTTGCGCCGAAAAGCGGCCAGCCAGCGGTGTTCGATCTGCTCGATGAGCATTGGTCTCCTCCTGGTGCGATCCTGCCGCGGTCCTGGCATGGTCCCGGGGGCGGCCTTGGTGCGCCAGCCCACCGAAGCCTCCTGCCGGACGCTTTAGCTTGTGCTTGTGATTCTTGTCGCTGGCGCAAATAATATATGAAATTTCATGGATCCCAGTGGAACCCGCGCTATGGGCATGCCTGAGGCCACGCCGAGCGTCACCGGCAAGGCCGCTTCTCCCGATTTCGATACGCTGCACTTCCGGCGCGCGCTGTCCCAGTTCGCCACCGGAGTGACGGTGATCACGACCCGCGCGGCTCCCGGCTCGCCAGCGGGCGCACCCTTCGTGGGCATCACCGCCAGCTCGTTCAACTCGGTGTCGCTAGCCCCTCCGCTGGTGCTGTGGAGCATGGCCACGCGCGCCAACAGCCTGCCGATGTTCCGCGACGGCTCGCACTACATCATCAATGTGCTGTCGGCCTCGCAACTGGACCTGTGCCAGCGCTTCGCCACGCTCAAGGGCGACCGCTTCGCCGGCGTCGACTATCGCCTCTCGGAGAACGGACTGCCGATCCTCGCCAATGCGCTGGCCTGGTTCGAATGCCACAACCGCAGCCGCTATGACGAAGGCGACCACGTCATCTTCGTGGGCGAGGTGGAGCGCTGCGGGGTCCACGACAACGCGGGCAACCCGTTGGTGTTCCACGACGGCCGCTTTGCCACCACCGACCCGCTGACGGACTGAAGCGCCGGCGCATGCGGCCATGACGGATTCAAGCCACCCCGCCTCGCCCGCCTTCGTGGACGGCTACCTGCCCTACCTGCTGGCGCGGGCCAGCCATCTGGTGTCGGGCGAGTTCCACCGCCAGGTGGAGGCGGCGGGCTTCTCCGTGCCCGAGTGGCGCGTGCTCGCCACCCTGGCCGACCGGCCCGAATGCACCATCGGCGCGCTGGCCGACATCACGCTGACCAAGCAGCCCACCCTGACCAAGCTGATCGACCGCATGGCCGCCGGTGGTCTCGTCGCCCGCCGCAACGGCGCGCAGGACCGCCGCCATGCCCTGGTCTCGATCACCCCGCGCGGCCGCGCCCGTGCCCGCGCGCTGCTGGCCCAGGCCGCCGCGCACGAACAGCAGGTGCTGGATGACTTCGGCGCGCAGCAGGCCGAGCAGTTGAAGGACACCCTGCGCCGGCTGATCGCGCTGCACGCGCCGCGCTGACGATGGGCGCGTGGCTTACGCCTGTGGCGCGCCCTTGATCACCGCCAGCGGCGAGCCGTCGGTCTTGATCCGCTGCAGTACGATATTCGAGCGGATGTCCATCACGCCGGGCGTGCGGTAGAGCCGGTTGACGATGAAATCCGAGTAATGCTTGAGGTTGCGCGCCTGCACCCGCAGGATGTAGTTGCTGTCCCCGGTGATGATGTAGGCGGACACGACCTCGGGCCAGGCCTGCACCGCCGCGTTGAAGGTGTCGTGCCACCCTTCCGTTTCCGGCCGCATCGACACCTGCACGATCGCCTCCAGTTCCAGGCCCAGCCGCTCCGGGTCGAACCATGCGCGGTAGCCGCCGATCACCCCGTTTTCTTCCAGCAGACGCACCCGCCGCAGGCAGGCTGACGGCGACAGCGCCACGCGGTCGGCGAGGTCCTGGTTGCTGATGCGGCCGTTCTCCTGCAGGCAGGTCAGGATGCGTAAATCAATGGGATCGAGATTCATTTCGCAGATTCTTCCATAATTGGCTCCATCTGTGAAATTCTATGCGAATTCCATCGCGATCAGCGGGTCAATTAGCAAGCCTCTTGCCCGGAATATTGACTATCATGCCGTCATCCGCTCCTTGAAGAGCCCTGGAACGCCGGCCACCGGCGCCACCCGCCAATGACCAACCGCCCCGCCCCCGAGATCCAGCGCCAGCTGTGGGATATCAGCCCTCCGCTCTCGCCCGACACGCCCGTCTGGCCTGGCGACACCCCCTTCCGGCAGGAGACGGCGTGGCAGATGGACGCGCACTGCCCCGTCAATGTCGGCCGCATCACGCTGTCGCCTCACACCGGCGCTCATGCCGACGCCCCGCTGCACTACGCCGCCGACGGCGCGCCGATCGGCGCGGTGGACCTGGCGCCTTATCTCGGGCCTTGCCGGGTGATCCACTGCATCGGCGCGGCCCCGCTGGTCGAGCCCCGCCATATCGAGCATGCCCTGGCCGGCGCGCCATCGCGCGTGCTGCTGCGAACCTATCGCCAGGCGCCGCTGGCGCAGTGGGATCCGGCATTCTGTGCCGTCGCGCCCGACACCATCGCGCTGCTCGCCGCGCATGGCGTGATGCTGGTCGGCATCGATACGCCCTCGCTGGACCCGCAGGAATCCAAGACCATGGACGCCCATCGCATGGTGCGCCGGCATCGGCTCGCCATCCTTGAAGGACTGGTGCTCGATGCGGTACCCGAAGCCGACTACGAACTGATCGCCCTGCCCCTGCGCTTTGCCGGACTCGATGCGAGCCCGGTGCGCGCCGTGTTGCGCAGCCTGCCCTGAACAAGCCGAACCACCTCCCCCGAAGCAATCTCTCACCCATGAACGCACCGACCCGCGAGCAATGCCTCGCACTTGACCAGCAAGACCCGCTGCGCCACCTGCGGGAACAATTCGCGCTGCCCGACGGCGTGATCTATCTCGATGGCAACTCCCTGGGCGCCCGCCCGCGCAGCGCCGCCGCGCGCGCCGCAGCGGTGGTGAGCGAAGAATGGGGCACGGGCCTGATCCGCAGCTGGAACACCGCCGGCTGGTTCGAGCTGCCGCAACGCCTGGGCAATATGCTGGCGCCGCTGATCGGCGCCGCCGAGGACGAAGTCGTGGTGACCGACACCACCTCGGCCAACCTCTTCAAGGTGCTGGCCGCCGCGCTGCGCGTGCAGCAGACCCGCGACCCGAAGCGCAAGATCATCGTGTCGGAGGCCAGCAATTTCCCCACCGACCTCTATATCGCGCAAGGACTGGCCGATCTGCTGCAGCAGGGCTATTCGCTGCGCCTGGTGAATGCCCCCGAGGAAATCGATGCAGCGGTCGGCGAAGACACCGCCGTGCTGATGCTGACCCACGTCAACTACAAGACCGGCGAAATGCTGGATATGGCTGGCATCACCGAAATGGCCCACGCACGCGGCGTGCTCACCGTGTGGGACCTGGCCCACTCGGCCGGCGCGGTGCCGGTGGCGCTTAACGCGTCCAAGGCCGATTACGCGGTCGGGTGCACCTACAAGTACCTCAATGGCGGCCCCGGCTCGCCGGCCTTCCTGTGGGTCGCGCCCGCACTGCGCGACGCCTTCTGGCAACCGCTGTCCGGCTGGTGGGGCCATGCCGCACCGTTCGCGATGGAACCCGGCTACCGCCCCCGCGCCGGCGTGGCCCGCTTCCTGTGCGGCACCCAGCCTATCGCGTCGCTGGCCATGGTCGAGTGCGGCCTCGATATTTTTGCCCAGACGGATATGCAGTCGCTGCGTGCCAAGTCGCTGCAGCTGACCGATCTCTTTATCGCGCTGGTGGAAGCACGCTGCGGCCATCACCCGCTCGAACTGGTAACGCCCCGCGTCCATGCGCGCCGCGGCAGCCATGTCAGCTTTGCCCATCCCGATGGCTTCGCCCTGGTGCAGGCACTGATCGAGCGCGGCGTGATCGGCGATTACCGCGAGCCGCGCGTCGCCCGCTTCGGCTTCACCCCGCTGTACACCAGCTTCACCGACGTGTGGGATGCGGTCGAGATCATGCGCGACGTGCTCGACAGCGGCAGCTACAAGGCCGAGCGTCACCAGACCCGTGGCCAGGTGACCTGAGCAGGAGCACGCAATGAGCACCACAATGAGCACCAACAAGGGATGCCCGATGTCGGGCGCGGGCGTGAAAGAAACCAGCGGCGACGCCGCCAGCTGGCACGATGCCCAGATGGACTTCGCCAAGGACATGAGCTACGGCGACTACCTGGCGCTGGACCAGATTCTCAACGCCCAGCATCCACTCTCGCCCGAGCACAATGAGATGCTGTTCATCGTGCAGCACCAGACCAGCGAGCTATGGATGAAGCTGGCGCTGCATGAGCTGCGCGCCGCGCGCGAGTGCGTGCGCCAGGACCAGCTGCCGCCGGCCTTCAAGATGCTGACGCGCGTGTCGCGCATCATGGAGCAGCTGGTGCAGGCATGGAATGTCCTGGCCACCATGACGCCGCCGGAATACTCGGCGATGCGGCCTTACCTGGGCATGTCGTCCGGCTTCCAGTCGTTCCAGTACCGCGAGATCGAGTTCATCCTCGGCAACAAGAACGCGGCCATGCTGCGCCCGCACGCGCACCAGCCCCAGCACCTGGCGCTGGTGGAAGAGGCGCTGCGCACGCCCTCGCTCTATGACGAGGCGATCCGCCTGATGGCGCGGCGCGGCTTTGCCATCGATGCGGCCTGCGTCGAGCGCGACTGGACGCAGCCGGCCGGCGAGAATGCCTCGGTGGAGGCCGCGTGGCTAGAGGTCTACCGCCAGCCCGAGGCGCATTGGGAGCTGTACGAACTGGGCGAGAAATTCGTCGACCTGGAAGACGCCTTCCGGCAATGGCGCTTCCGCCACGTCACCACCGTGGAGCGCGTGATCGGCTTCAAGCGCGGCACCGGCGGCACGGAAGGCGTGAGCTACCTGCGCAAGATGCTCGACGTGGTGCTGTTTCCCGAACTCTGGAAACTGCGCACCGATCTCTGAGCGGCGCGCCAGCGAAGCCGTGCGGTACCGGCCCCGGCCGGTACCGGAACGCTCGCCGGTATCAGGACGCCGGGTCGGACAACCGTCCCGCCAGCGCGCGCAGCGCCGGCGCCAGCCTGTCGTGGAACACGGCTTCGTCGACCGAGCCATAGGATGCGCTGCAGCTCAGCATGTGCAGTTCCTTCTCGCCCACCGGCCGGAATGCCACCGCGCAGGCATGGATCGCCGGGTGCCAGTCGCGGAAGGATGCCGCGTAGCCCTGCGCCGCAGCCTGTGCCACCGACGCGCGCATGGCCACCTCCTGCATCTTCCATTGCTCCGGATAGGCCACGGCAAACTCCGACAGCACCCGCTCGCGCCTGGCTGCCGGTAAAGCGGCCAGATAGGCGCGCCCCATCGAACTCGACACCAGCGACAGGCGCGACCCCACGCCGAGCCCTAGCATCACCCCGGCATCGTTGCGGATCGACTCCAGATAGATCACCTCCATCCGCTCGCGCTTGCCGAGCGACACGGAGACGCCGTAAGCCTGGGCGAACGCCAGCATATGCGGGCGCGCCAGCGTCACCACATTGGACGCCGACAGGTAGGAATAGCCCAGTGCCAGCACGCCGGCATCGAGCGCGTACTTGCCGAGGCTATCGTCATAGCGCAGATAACCCAGCTGCACCAGCGTGCCGGCAAGCCGGCTCACGGTCGCCTTGGGGAAACCGGTGCGGCGCACGAAATCCTGATTGCCCAGCATCGATTCGCCGGTGCGGAAACAACGCAGCAACTCCAGGCCGCGCGCCAGCGCGGTAACGAAATTGGGATCGCTTTCGCGCGGGGTGACGCTGGCGGCATCCGCAGCGGGCGTAGCTTGCGATTCAGTAGCCAAGAGAGGTCTCCGCGAATGGGATGATGGCACGCGCCTATTGCACGGACCGCGCATTGCGATATACTACATCATCGGAACAGAGTTCCGCAATGCGGAACCGAATAAATCCTCGGCGGACCGCGGAATGCGCCGATATCTGATGAATTCCGGGCTGGCTCGCGAGGCTGCCCATCCCGACCTGCACTATCGAAGGAGACGTAATATGGCTGCCAACGCCGAATTCCACTGGGCCGATCCCCTCTTGCTGGACCAGCAACTGAGCGCCGACGAACGCATGGTGCGCGACGCCGCCCTGGCGTACTGCCAGGACAAGCTCGCGCCGCGCGTGCTGCAATCGTTCCGCAATGAAAAGACCGACGTCGAGATCTTCCGTGAAATGGGCGAACTCGGCCTGCTCGGGCCGACCATCCCCGAGGAATACGGCGGCCCCGGCCTGAACTACGTGGCCTACGGCCTGATCGCGCGCGAAGTCGAACGGGTGGATTCCGGCTACCGCTCGATGATGAGCGTGCAGTCGTCGCTGGTGATGGTGCCGATCCATGAATTCGGCAGCGAGGCGCAGAAGCAGAAGTACCTGCCCAAGCTGGCCACCGGCGAATGGATCGGCTGCTTCGGACTGACCGAGCCCAACCACGGCTCCGACCCCGGCTCCATGGTCACGCGCGCCAAGAAGGTCGCGGGCGGCTATGAACTCTCCGGCGCCAAGATGTGGATCACCAACTCGCCCATCGCCGACGTGTTCGTGGTGTGGGGCAAGCTGGTCGGCGACGACGGCAAGGAAGCCATCCGCGGCTTCATCCTGGAAAAGGGCTGGAAGGGCCTGTCGGCCCCCGCCATCCACGGCAAGGTGGGCCTGCGCACCTCGATCACGGGCGAAATCGTCATGGACCAGGTGTTCGTGCCGGAAGAAAACCTGATGCCTGGCGTGTCCGGCCTGAAGGGCCCCTTCACCTGCCTGAACTCGGCCCGCTACGGCATCGCCTGGGGCGCTTTGGGCGCCGCCGAATTCTGCTGGCACACCGCGCGCCAGTACACCCTGGACCGCAAGCAGTTCGGCCGCCCGCTGGCGGCCAACCAACTGGTCCAGAAGAAACTGGCCGACATGCAGACCGAGATCACGCTGGGCCTGCAAGGCTGCCTGCGCCTGGGCCGCATGAAGGACGAAGGCACCGCCGCGGTGGAAATCACCTCCATCATGAAGCGCAATTCCTGCGGCAAGTCGCTGGACATCGCCCGCGTGGCGCGCGACATGCTGGGCGGCAACGGCATCTCGGACGAATTCGGCGTGATCCGCCATGTGGTCAACCTCGAGGTGGTCAACACCTACGAAGGCACCCATGACATCCACGCGCTGATCCTGGGCCGCGCCCAGACCGGCATCCAGGCCTTCTTCTAAGGCCCGGAACCCGGACCAGCCCGCTCTCCCGCAAAACGAAAAAGGCCCGGCTGCAAAGCCGGGCCAAGCACACTACCAAGGAGAGACGACGGGCGAGCCCATCGTTT
>NZ_JARJLM010000029.1 GCF_029335485.1 Cupriavidus basilensis | reverse complement strand
CGGTTCCCGGTCTGCTCGTGGCGCGCGAGCAGGGACATTTCACGCGCCACCAGGAAGCACAGGAAAGCCACCGCCGTGCACAGGATCGCCACGGTGAATGCCAGCTGCCTGCCATGCCATAGATCGCTGAACCACTGCGAGAACTCGGCCGCCAGCACCGCGGCCTTGCCGCCGATGCGTTCCAGTTCAAATTCGTATTGCCTGTCGTACCCGGCGCCATAGGCCAGGTCGCTGCCATCGCCGGCCGCGGCGGTCATATAGATCAGCGCGCCCGCGATCCAGCCGGCGGCCAGGATGAAGGCGCCCAGCAGGTAGAGGCGGGCAGGCAGGGACCGGCGCTTCTCCGGCGATTGCTGTGATTGCTGCGATTGCTGCTTTTCGATATCGCTCATCGGCGTTTCCGGTGTTCTACGCGTTCTCAGTGCTTCCGTGGGTTGACCGGATGCCGATGGCCTGGCATCGCAGGCAAAGAGTGCCGTTTTCTGCGCTTGCGCTGCTTCCGGCCGGCGTGGGGATCGCGACGGCATGCAGGCGCGCCAGACAATCGCAGTATGCTGGATCATGGCACGGCTGACTTCAAGCAAAGCCAAAGCCGAAGCCGAAGGCAAACTTGCCAGGTCCTGTCTTCCGGACACACCATGCCCTCTCGATCTTTCCAGCCAGGCACCCTGTGGCCGGGCATCCTGCGCCAGACCGGGCACGCACTGCGTTGCGGGGCGCTGCGTCCGATCGAGACCATCCAGGCGACCATCGAGGATGGCGGCGTGCGCTTCCTGGTCCGCCAGGTTTCCAGTCTCGCGCACAAGGACCAGGCCCGGCGGGCCGACAACGCCAGCGCCGGGGGCGGCGGCGTCAACCCGTTCCTGCCTTACGATCCGGACCTGTTCGTCGCCGACCTGTCGGACACCCACGTTGCGCTGCTGAACAAGTTCAACGTCATCGACCATCATCTCCTGATCGTCACCCGCCGTTTCGAATCCCAGGATGCACTGCTTGACCTGGCGGATTTCGCGGCATTGCTGGCCTGCATGGCCGGGTTCGACAGCCTGGGCTTCTACAACGGTGGCGCGGCCGCCGGCGCCAGCCAGCGCCACAAGCACCTGCAGGTGGTGCCGCTGCCGCTGGCCGGTGACGGCCCGCCGCTGCCCATCGCACCGCTGCTGGCCTCGGCGCGCATCGACGGCCTGGCCGGCACCGTGCCGGGCCTGGCGTTCGCGCATGCGTTCGCGCCGCTGCCCCTGTCCGCGGCACTGTCGGCAGAGCCGCCCCAGGCGTTGGCCCGCACGTTGCTCGAGCGCTACCGTGCGCTGCTGGCGGCGGTCGGCGTGCGCGCCATCGATGTGGATGGAGAGCCGCATCACTCGGCGCCGTACAACCTGCTGGTCACGCCGCTTGGCATGCTGCTGGCGCCGAGGCTGGCCGAAAGCGTGGAAGGCATCTCGGTCAATACGCTGGCTTTCGCGGGATCGTTCTTCGTGCGGGATGCAGCGCAGATGCGTACCGTCGAGCGCCTTGGCCCAATGGCGATGCTGCGGCTGGCGGCGGGCCCGGCACCGGTGCAGCGCGCGGCTGCGCACTGAAAAATTAGAGGTAAATAACCCTGCGGGAACGCCGTTATAGAACCTGAGCCAGCAAGCTGCCGGGCGGCTCCGCGCGTGTTGCGGCGGAGTCCCTTTGTGTTGTGCCGGCCGAAGTCGGATCGCGTCGCTCTCCATGTGATGCGATGTTCCCAAATTGAACAACTTGGTGGGCCCCACCTCTTGCCTCTTCAAATGGCTACCGCCCCAGGCAACCTGTGCCGCGGATCCAAGCGCTTCCGCCCCCGTTTCCTGCTGGCCCTTTTTTCCGCCATCCTGTGCACGCTGCCGCAAGGCGTTACCGCGGACACTGCCCAGCAACGTTCCGATGCGGTGGTTCGTGTGGTCCACAGCCTGCTTGGCTATGCGCGCTGGCCCACCGAGCCCGAGGTGCTGCGCCTGTGCGTCGATGGTTCCGCCCGTTACGCCGCCAGGCTTTCGGAGGGTGGAACCCTGGCGACCGGCCGTCCCGTGCAAGCCAGGCGTATCGACCTGCAGGATGCCGGATCGACCGCGGGCTGCGATTCCGTCTACCTGGGTGCGATGACCGACGCACGGCGCAAGAAGATTTCAACCGAGTTGATCGGGCGGCCCGTCCTTGTCATTACCGAAGAGGACTTCGAGTGCGAGATCGGCAGCATGTTCTGCCTCCACGTTCTCGATGGCCATGTTTCGTTCCGGGTCAACCTGGACGCAGTCGCCCGCAGCGGCATTCATATCCATCCTGGCGTGCTGCAACTCGGCCGCCGCCGGGGGCCACCGTCATGACAAGGAAATCCCGGTCCGGCGCACCGGTATCGCGTCCGACGCTGTATCACACCCTGCGCCGCATCCACTTCAGCGTGGCGCTGATCGCGGTATGCACGGCCGGCATTTCCCTGACCGCGCTTGGCCTGGCGGCGCTGCGCGTCTATGCCGACCATAACCTGCACCTGGTGGCCCGCTCCATCGCCTTTACCCTGGAGGCCCCGGTGGTGTTCCGCGACCAGTCGGCAGCCAGGGAGGCGCTGGTGGCGGTCGCTTCGGCGGAAGTGGCCCAGGCGCGCGTCTACGACCGGGACAATCGGCTGCTGGCCGAATGGCACCATCCCGCCAGCGAAAGGTTCCCCGCGCTGCAATGGGCGGCCGGCGGCCTGATGGCCCTCGGCCCGGTGGAGCAGGAGATCCTGCATGAAGCACAGGTGGTCGGCACCGTTCGCCTGACGGGCGACCCCGCCAACCTCCTGCGCTTCGTGCTGAGCGGCCTGCTGGGCCTGCTGGCCTGCCTGCTGCTGACCGCGATCAGCGCGCACTACATGTCGCGCCGCATGCTGGTCCACATCATCGAGCCGGTGCGCAACCTGATGCGGGTCGCGCATGCCGTACGCTCGGAGCGCGCCTTCGACCAGCGCACGCCGCCCGCCCATATTGCCGAACTCAACGCGCTCGGCGAGGACTTCAACGGCCTGCTCGACGAACTCGAGACCTGGCAGAGCCAGCTCCAGCACGAGAACCGGTCGCTGGCGCACCGCGCCAGCCACGATAGCCTGACCGGCCTGCTCAACCGCGCCGCATTCGAGGAAGCCCTGAACCGGGCGGTGCGCATTGCCGGCGCCTCGAAGCTGCATGCCGGTGTGCTCTTCCTGGATAGCGATGCGTTCAAGGAGATCAACGACAACTTCGGCCATGCCGCGGGGGACGAAGTGCTTTCCTGCATAGCCCGGCGCATCCGCTCCTGCCTGCGCGAGGGCGACCTGGTTGCACGGCTGGGCGGCGACGAGTTCGCGGTACTGCTGACCGCGCTGCGCAAACCGGGCGATATCGTTCCGGTCGCGGAGCATATCCTGCTGCGCATGAAAGACCCTGTCCAACTGGCTGGCGGCGGCAGCATCATCGCTTCGCTCAGCATCGGCCTTTCCGTGTTTCCCCTCCATGCGCAAACCGCCGCCAGCTTGCTGCAGACGGCGGACGAGGCCATGTACCAGGCCAAGCGCAGGTCAGGGGGGAGCTGGCACAGCGCGGAACCGTGCCTGGCCAGATCCACACCCGCACCCGAGTTGAAATAGGAGTATCCATCGTGCGATCCAATTCGCCTGGGCCCGCAAGGCTGCGCGTCGCCTCTGCCCTGGTTGGCATCACGCTTGCGCTGGGCGCCTGCCAGAGCACGCCAGCCGGCAGGCTCACCGCGCCGCAGGTCGAAACCCTGCAGCTGCAGGGTTTCCAGTTGACCGATAACGGCTGGGAACTGGACCTGTCAGAGAAAGTGCTCTTCGGCCTGGACGAGGACGCAGTCAGTGGCGAGCGGCAACTGGCCGTGCAGCGGATCGGCCTCGCGCTGAAGGCCGCGGGCATCGAGCGCGTCCGGCTGGATGGCCATACGGACGATTCCGGCTCGGCCGAGTACAACCAGCAGCTGTCGGTGCGGCGCGCGGAGGCGGTGGCAAAGGTGTTCGCCGTGGCGGCCTTCCCGCCGGGAAATGTCGTGGTGCGGGGGTTGGGGAAGAGTAAGCCGGTGGCGGATAACAGTACTGTTGCGGGGCGCGCGGAGAACCGGCGGGTGGCGATTGTCGTGACTATCGATTAAATTTTTTCTTAAAATGAAGTGATGTGGTTTGTTGTTGCTAATTTGGGGGTTTTTTAGGGGCCTGATTTAGGGT
>NZ_JARJLM010000299.1 GCF_029335485.1 Cupriavidus basilensis | reverse complement strand
GTTCCAAACGTGCGCGATTTGGTCTCACATCGCAGGAGGTCTCCCGCTTGCGGCTCCTATCTTCCCATCGGGACCCACCGGTCACCACCACCCAAGATGGGGGATTGTCGTTACCCCCCATTTGGGTGGGGACCAACAGCGGCGTGTTTTTCATCCGCTAGAATCGCGCGAAGTGACAGGGGCGCGGGATATGGGGGACAAAAGTGATCGACGGCGGACCAGGTTGGCTTGGCCGCTCGCATGGGTAGCGCTTAGCGTCGTCCTGGCGATGGCCCTCTTTCGGGGTGTCTGGTACGA
Organism: Cupriavidus basilensis; assembly: GCF_029335485.1. Classification (GTDB taxonomy): domain Bacteria; phylum Pseudomonadota; class Gammaproteobacteria; order Burkholderiales; family Burkholderiaceae; genus Cupriavidus; species Cupriavidus basilensis_E. The sequence goes on along the minus strand of NZ_JARJLM010000299.1, from coordinate 6,641 downwards.
GCCGGGTGAACTCGACATCGAAGATGCTGTGAGATATGCGTGTTATGAGGCTATCGACCGGATGGCGCCGACGCCCTACTCGGTCGATTTCGAGATCGAGGAAACACCGCAAGCTTTGCGACGCACAACGGACGGCAAGATAGAGGTGCAATTCAGATTCACAGCGACGGGTGCGCAGGGTTCTTCCACAAGCGCTATTGCCTACTGCATGGTGTCCGGCGACGGACAGCGCGTAGAGCGCATCACCCTGAAACGACCGCCTTAGAAGCCAAAGTTGACGTTGGTGGTTGCAATGGCCTACCGGATCACTACTGGAAGGCAGAATTAATAGCAGCTTATACCCATTCGGGTATACACAAATGTCAGCACTGCCCTCGTCCCGTAGGCCACGCAGCGTTTTTGCAGCGACATGAACCTCTTTGAGTCCAAGCCAGATTGTTTTGACGCCCGGTTCGCCATCGCTCTTGCGCCCGAGGAATCCGCCGAGGCGCGCGATCAGGCGCAGCACTTCATTGAGCTTCGGCGTTGCCGGTTGCCGTACTTTGGTCAGCAAGTAGGCGCCCCGAATTTCATCGGGATCAAAGAACAGCTCCGCGTCTAGATCAGGACAGGTTCGTCCCAGCCGCATCAGGTGAGAAACGCGCCACGCCACCACCATGAACAGCGCCAATGCGCGCTCAAGCCGTTCGAACGAGCCAAGCTGGAGCGCTTCAACGCGACACGCGTTTTTCAGGATATTGAACAGCATCTCGATTTCCCAGCGCGCCCGGTACCAATCAATTAATTCGATCGCCTCGTCCAAGGTCGTGGCAACGCGGTTGGTCAGCAAGCGCCATTCGATTGGCTTGACGCCGGGTGGCCCATCGAATTCGCGCGCGACAAGGCAGGTGGCGGCGACGCTCTTGCCTTTTCCCGCGGGCAGTTCAACCCGCTGCATCCACACGTGCTGGCGTACAATGCGCGCCTTGATGCCGTGTCGCGATCCCAGCGTGAATGCGATCTGCCCTACCGCCTGCGCACTCGTGGTGCGCTCCCACAGCTTGTCGCCTTCCGGCAGACAGCGGTTGTGGGTGGCCCGTACCAGCCAGTCGGCTGGCGTGCCCAGCGCTTGGGCATGCAGCATCAGCGCCATCAGGTCGGCTTCGCGGTCGGCCACATACACCAGGCGCGTAGCCGGCAGACTCGCCGCCATCTCCGCAATGCGCTCGTAGCCCTCGAGCCAGCGCAGGCTCTCCTTGGTCCACCGCGCTTGCCAAATTTGTCCTTCTTCTCGCGTGCCCACATCCACGCGTCCAGAATGCCCAGCGGCTCGCGCTGTGGCGTGACCGCATAGGTCGGATGCAGATACATGCCGCGCTGCGTATCGTAGCTCAGTGGTCCGAGCCCGATTGCACCCTGGCCGTTGAAATCAAGTTCGGTGGTGTCTTGCAGGCAAAGGATGACAGGAAGGGCTTCCATCCGCTTTTGCGTCTGCTGCCAGTGCGGCGCCAAGATCGCGCGCCAGTCGATGCTATCGTTATCAAAAAAGCGATACGCCGCCATCGTTTCGCCCCAGCCCCGACATGCCTTCGGCACGCTGGCCATCGGGTCGGCCGCCAATCGTTCCATCAATATCCTCGCTCGCTTGTCCAGGCGCGCATCGCCGAGGTCGAGTTGCTCGAATTCCGTCTCTGCCCAGTGCGTTGATTCGGTTGCCAATGCGTCACGCAAAAGCAGAGAGTAAACGCCAAGTGCCGTCTTGTGATTACCCACATTTTTCACGCCCCAGACAGTATCCCAGTTCAATGTCGATAAGGCGATGCATGCCGCGCCAGATGACCTTATTGCCCGGTGGTGGATCATTGGCGCGTGCGAGATAGCCGCCCAGTTGTGCGAGCTTGATGAGGCTGCGTGACAGGGCAGGCGCCTGCGCGGTGCGTGCCGTATCCTTGACGAGTTGATCAAGAAGCGCAACCTCGGTTTCGGTAAGCGCCACCCCCGGTGGGGCCTCTGGTGCAGATCGATTGATCTCAGTCAGCCAGAATACTCGCCAGGCAAGGATACAGAAGATAGCGATCAGGTTGGTCAACCGGCTGGCTGTACGCAACTGCGACTCTTCAGCCTTGCAGCCGGACTTCAGGTTCTTGTGAAACGTCTCTATTTTCCAGCGCATCGCGTACCAGTCGATCTTTTCGATTGCGTCGACACGTGAGTTCACCGACAGATCAGTTACAAGCTTCCATTCGATACGCGGCCGGCCCGCTGGCTCGCTGCGCTCCGTCGCATGAATGACGGTCAGCCTGAGCGCCGGGTAGTGCCGCTGTTTGCTGACGGGCGGTAAGATCGTAATGCGCCGGTACCGGATCTCCAGAAGCGCCTGCTGGTGCCGCCCTTTCGAGTCACAAAATTCGATCCGATGCAATCCCTTCACTCGCGCTTCCGACATTTCATCTGCAACGGCAAGCTCGCCGTCCCCGGCTAACCTGTTAGTGCAGGTACGCACCAGAAAATGTGTTCCAAGCTCACATGCAGCGCAGAACAGTTCAAAGATGTCACTCTCCCGGTCACCAATATGCACACAGCGATCCGGATCGCCTAGTCGAGACGTTGACTGCCGCAGATTCTCAATCCAGCGAAAGCTTTCTTTTTTCTCGATCGGTATGCGTGTGAAATTGACTTTGCTCCGCAACGCCGCCGTGTCTTTGAACTCCTTGCGGCTCCAGAACTTGATGGCTGTCAGCCCGAGCGGCAGTCCTCGCGGCGTCACCGCGAGGCTTGAATGCATCAGGATGCCGCATTGCGAGCTTGCCTTGTCGCGACCGTATCGCTCGGCTGCGGTCAGTGTGTTGCTCGCATAACCGATAAGCTCGGGATGCTCGCTTTCGTACGAAAACGTAGTGGTGTCCTGCAGTACAAGAATCGGGCCATCGGTCGTGGAAAAACGCTGCGCAGTTGCCTCGAAATGCCCACTCAGAATGTCCTGCTCACTGACGCGTTCATTGTCCATGAACCGATAGGCTGCCTTGGTATTGGCCCAGTCCTGGCAGGCAAGCGGAATGGTCTGCCCCATACCCTTCCAAAATCGCTCAAGCAGCAGTCCAAACCGCTTGCGAAGCCTGACGTCCCGGAACTCGCTTCCCGCAATCTCCTGATCCAGCCATGACTCATCTTCTGATTATTTTTTCCTGCCATTCGTCATGTAGTTTTTCTAAACGGCGGCAGGTTAACAGAATCTCTCGCTAAGATGTGGGTAATCACAAGCAAGTGCCGTAAGTTTACAAGGGCCGCGCCAGATTACTGAACGTAAACGCTCGCCCCCGAGGCCGGGCGGTGGTGGTCAGAGTTGTGTATAGCCGGATGATTCTAATCCCCTCCCTATAATCTAGCTGCCCCTTTCTCAGAAGGTAGCATTGAGTACTCGCGGCACAGCAGAGTCAGCTGTACCTTGGCACTCACCAAAGTTACTTTGCTCTGCCTGTTCCTCGGGGCAATAGAAGTAATTCTACGACGTTGATCTATTCCCCAGGATCACCGATCAGGCCCCAAGATTCGCAGTGACGTCCCCAACGATATTTCGCTTCGCAATGTCCCGAATCGAGCGTGTCGATTCGATGACATCCATTCCATACTCGCTGAACGTTTGCGGACCGAACACATTTCTGGACAGCAATGGATTTGTGAAAATCTGCGTGAAAGCGTCGTATGCGACCATGGTGTTGAGCAAGTCGCCGAACAGCGCGCCGCCAGTTCGATCCTCGGCCATTATCCCCACCAAGAACTCGACATCATCAATCGAGCCATAGCACTGCTTGATCGAAGCAATAGCAGTGTCATCCTTCGTTAGATCACTGAATTTCGACAGCCGGTTCAGCCCAAACTGTTCTCGGTAATCATTGTAAGACTGCAGTTTAAATGCTCGAGACATGGTGAGGCTGGCGGTTTCAGCCTGCAACAAAAAGGATGGCGAATTAAAGAGACCAATACGGCCAGCGCGTTGGTTGGATGCGCTCGTCAATACCTGAGCGATACCAACGTGCTCGAGCAGTTCATTGTTGTTGCGAAAATCGCCGGCGACCACAGTCTGTCCGGCGACCTGGATCGCATCCGGGACGAGAGAATGCCACCGATAGAGCAAGTCAAACTCGATAGCGATCCAGTTGGTACGATACCAACTCTGGTCTTCCGCGAAATTCGGATCCAGCTTGAATATATTATTTCCAGCAATGTGATTTATGTAGTCCTCCACCACAACCTTCATCAGGAGGACGATATTTATCATTCGTGCCGTTTGGAACAGCCTCTCATCACCCCAACCCGGATTACTTGCAGCCAACCCAGCGCAGATGCGATTATGTTCACGCATGAATATCGTGCTAATCGCCACATATCCGATTGTGGAGTTTCCACGCTCCAGTCCAGTGGCATACGCCTTTCGCCTACGCTCATCGTTCTGAAAGATAGAGTCCAGGATCTCTATATACGGTAGGCCGGCATACTCAGGCTTTGGTGTCAGTGGGCTGTCGGGATCGCCTTGAACGTAGAGATAATCAAGAAAGCTCTCCCCGTCAATATCGCGGCATCGCAGTCTGCCGCCCTCGTGGCTACGAAGGATGCTCGCCGTCGCTTCAGACAGGCCGTAAATCTGGCACAGGTCGATATCGTGATTCGACGTGTTACGTCGGCGGTCCGTTGGATCTACACGCAGCACGCTGTCGGTGAACCACTGGGCGAAGAACATGAAAAGTACACTCGAGCGATCCTCTTTCATGGGACTACTGCGCTTGAACAACGGTATTAAGCTCTCCACGGGCGTCTGAAGCTTGGCTAGATACTCAGGGGAAGCGACGGGCAAATGCCGTCCCGAGAATCGGCGATCCGTCAGTCCGGGCCAAGACGTGTATTCGCTCACGGATCCGATTGCCGGCGACGGTGGCGAAGGATCGGGGGACCAGAGGCTGAATGGCCGTGGACGTGATGTGGTTCGCGTTGCGATATGGTTGATGGCAATCCGATTCAACTGATCGCCAAGGAATGGGATATGCCCGATACCGCCTAATACTTCGTCAAATAGGCTCATTTCATCTTCTCCGTGTGAACTTCAGGGCAGCCGCGTCTTTCACCTATGTTCCGATCGGTCCGCTAGAGGAAAGAGATTGCTTGTCTATGGAAGCGAAACAGGCCGTGGCCATCCAAGCAAAGGACGCGCTGGCGGCACTGCAGACATTTGCACACTACGCGTGGCCTGGAGCGAGGCGCGTGTATGCGATCATCCGCATCCAGCGAATGGTGCCGCGCCACGCCCCCAGTCGCGTACTGTCGCTACACTGGTCGTAGCGACACCTGCGACTGCCGGCTGGACGGCTTCAGGGTGATAGGAGCAATTTGCGACGTGCCCTTGCGCTTGCGGACCACTCGTTTGCCGAGTCGGACAGCATCGATCAACTCTGTCCGCAGCTGATTGTTAGCCAACGCCTCTTCAATTGTCGCGCAATAGATCGGTGCCAACTTCTTGTAGCCGCCTGTGGTTGGGTGGATCTCGTTAGCCCAATCGCCGCTCGCCCCCGTCGTGCCTGGCGCTGCTGGCGTCAATCCAGTTCGAAGGTCAGTCAGGTAGATCTTGGGATGATTGGCACTGATACGCGTCAGCAAGGCGAAGAATCGATCAAAGAGGTAGTCGCTGAGCTCCCGCCACGCACCACCGGCGTCGGGGATCAAGTACGTGTCAAGAGCGCGTGATAGCCACGGACCGGTAAGCCACGCGCCGGGTACTCCGCCCGTGCCTGCTGGCCGTGGCTGAGCGTAGCAATAGCTATGCAGAACGATCGGAGCGGATTGGGACTTGCTTCGCGGACCATCGCGCCAGTCGACCAGGTTCTGGAACACCCCTTGCAGATAGATCTCGAATGCGGCCCACCCGCTGTCGGAGACATAGCGCGAGGCGTCAGCCTGTGATCCCCATTCAGCAGGGAGCAACAATATTCGACGATTTCGAGGAACCTGGTTGCCCTTCGCATCCTCAGGCGGCGTGCCAAGCGCCGCGATAAGGTCATTGCCGCCAGCCGAGAGGAGGATGGCGTCCCACTTCTCCGAGAGCGGCCCGGTAAGAGCTGCCTCGAATGCAGGATCAAATACCCATTGCGACGACGGCGCCACGTTGACGATCTGGCCGAGCTCTGCTCCAGGCTGGGCGTAATTGACCGCACAAGCGGAAAAGTTGAACGCCATGTGCTGCGGCATGTTGGTAGTCAGGGCAGCGGGAGGAAGGGCGCCGATCGAAAACCAGGAATCTCCCTGCATCAGGAATTTGTGACGAAATCCGATGCTTGGGTCCGGGTACGCCCGTCTCCAGTCGGTTGGTGTGAACAGCCGCAGTTGTTCCATTTTTATCTCCTCACTGGTGACGTGGCTTGGCGTTCCTCCGCGGAGGCCCTCTGCCGCCTTCACGGCTGTTCTCCGCGCGCCGGGCGCACGCTGGCGCCAATGCGAACCTCGCAACCGCCCATGCCCGGCTTCACGTGCAGCTATAGTAGGTAACGCGAAGCCTAGCCCATATGAATAGTTTCTAATCCTGTCCTGAATGAAATTGAATTGTTCGGCCTTCCGATACTTGGCCCGGACGGCCGACAACCATCGCCACAGCCAGACTGCATCGATGTGTCCCG
>NZ_JARJLM010000298.1 GCF_029335485.1 Cupriavidus basilensis | reverse complement strand
CAATTCTGCGCCGGAATCCATGCCGCGCGCCGGTAGCCGGCAAGGATTTTCAACCCCGCCGGCGTCGCTCCCGCCGTTGCGCGCCGAATGTGCAGTCGGGCAAGCTCGCGGGCGGCATCAGAGCGGCGGCGTGTCCTTGAACGCGGCAAGCTGCTCCGCCGCGGCGCTGAACGACGCCAGCACCGGATACGCCGATGCATCGACCTCTTCCGGCAGCATCATCTGCGTAAAGCGCCACGCTACGGCGGTGGTCACGTCAGCCTGCGTGAGCGTGCGCTCGTCCGCCGGAAGCGCCACCCCTGCCAGTTCCGTTTCCAGCGCCGAGCAGGCGGCGAGCAACTGGCCCCGCACCCGCGCGAGCCACGGCTCGTGCTGCTTCTCGGCGGGGCGCAGATTGCGCTCATAGACGATCTGCACCGTCTTTTCGCATGCGGCCAGCGCCAGCCCGGCGATGCGCAGGGCATGCTGCCGCGCGCTGCCGCCGGACGGCATCAGGCTGCGCCCGGCCTGCGTTTCGAGATAGTCGAGAATCAGGCCCGACTCCATCAGCACCACGCCGTTGTCGCAAACCAGGGTGGGGGCCTTCACCACCGGGTTGATGGCGCGGAACTGCTCGAAGGTGCTGAAGACCGAGACCGGTTGGTGTTCGAAGGGCATATCCAGCAGCCGCAGCGAAATGGCGACGCGGCGTACATAGGGTGAATCGAGCATGCCGATGAGTTGCATCCTGTCCTCCTGGGCGGGGTTGCGGCTCTCGCTACCGATACGGCGACACCGCCATCGATACCGGATATGTCGAGCCGGATGTCTTCCAGCATAATGGCATCGCCGGGCGCGGCATATGGCAAGGCATTGGAAAATGGCGCGGCGCACCGATGAATCATCGGCGCCGCGCACGGGGCATGGGAGCCGCGGATGGAGCTGGACAAGAAAGACCGATTGATCCTCGAGGCACTGCAGGCCGACGCGCGGCAGAGCCTGGCGGCGCTCGGCAAGCGCATCGGGCTGTCGCAGCCGGCCATGAGCGAGCGCGTGCGCAAGCTGGAAGACGCGGGCGTGATCGAAGGCTATGGGGCGCGCGTGAACCTGCGGGCGGTGGGCGTGGGCCTGCAGGCCATCATCCACATCGAGACCACGCATGCGCACATCCAGAAATACGTGAAGCTGTTCGAGACCATGCCGGAAGTGCTGATGGCCGATCGCGTCACCGGCGAGCATTGCTTTATCGTCCGTTGCGCCATTGCCGATCCGGCGGACCTGGAGCGCGTGGTCGACACGCTCGCGGCCCACGGCTCGGTCACCACGTCGCTGGTGCTGTCGAGTCCGGTGCGCAAGACCGTGACGATCCAGGCGGCGAGGTTGCCGGTGAAGTGATGCGTGGCGTTCTCGAGCGTCCCAGTGAGGGGAGAGGGAGTGAAAGCTGTCGTCATTTCAGACGGTTTTGGCGCATCCTGACCGCTTTGTGGCTCCCCTCTCCCGCCCGCGGGAGCGTCTCCAGCGTGCAGGACACGCCGATTTCGCTGCCGCGCATTTCACGAGCCTTGGACATCCCCCTCAGAACTTGTATGTCGCCGCCACGAACACGATGACCGGGTTCGGGCTGAGGCTCGCCTTGGAGGTGGACAGCACCGTGCCGTCCGACGCCTTGATGACCATCGACGACGTGGTCTTGAGCGGGATATAGGTCACCGAGGCGCTCAGGCCCCACTGGTCCGTGATGGCGAACGAGCCGCCCAGGTTGAACACCGGCGCGAACGCGTTCGATGCCTTGGCCTCCACCGAGGTCGGCCCGGGCTTGCCGGCGCCGGCGGCCAGGGTCGCGCCCAGGTTGTTGTTGACGGAAGCGGCGAAGGCCGGGTTCAGCTCGATATTGGTGAAGAAGTTATACGACACGCCAATGCCGATGAAGGGCCGCACCCGCGCGGTGGGCTCGAAGAAGTGATATTGCACCATCGCCGCCGGGCTCCACTGGCGCGCGCTGCTGATGATCGGGTTGATGTTGGCGTCCCCCAGCGGCTGCTGCCCCAGCGCGCCGGCCGGGCCCGGCGGGATCAGGTTGCCGTGGCCGTAGAGCTTGAACTTGGGCGGAATGCCGCCCACCGTGGCCAGCGCGATATGGTCGGTGAAGAAATGGCTGAAGGTCAATCCCACGGTGTCGGCGTTGGATGTGCTGATGCTGCTGCCCGGCGCCGAGAACGACGACGGCAGGCCCAGCGGGCCGTTGATCGGCACGTCGATCACGCTGGTGGTGAACGGGCCGCTGTTGCCGGCGGTACGGATATGGAACCAGCCCAGCGCCACCACGTTGTCACCTGCCTTCTGCGCCTGCGCGGCGGGTATGCCGCCGAGCCAGGCCAGGGTGGCGATCAGCAGCGATGCCGCCAGGCGAAAGGGTTTCGTCGTCACTGTCATGGTGTCTTCCCCGAAGCGTTTATCGTTGATTTTTCCGGACCACGCGGCGGTCATTGCACGAAGGCGCCGATGGTGAAATACGGGCCGCCGCTGCGCGACTCGAGAAAGCCGAACACGCCGCCGGCAAAGATGAACTTGCCGGTGGGATCGCTGGCCGAGCCGTTCTTGCGCGTGGTCGTCACCACGCCGGCGGTCTGTTGCGAGAAGTCCAGCTTGAGCGCGACCGCCAGCGAGGCGTCCGAGGGATGGAAGGGGTCGAGCATGGCGGCGTCGGCAGCCACCAGCGCCGTGGTGCGGTAGTCGAAGTTGCTGTCCACGCCCACGTATTCGCCATTGACCGTGCCCTGCGTGACGGCCACCGCCGGCGCCATCATGCCGATGCCGATCTCGTCGTCCGCGCCCAGCGGCATGCCGTTGGTGACCGAGCCGTTGGCGTAGCCCACGCGGATCATCACCGGCACCAGCTGGCCGCGCAGCTTGCCGACGATCAGGTAGGCGCGGCCCAGCGTGGCGCCGAGCGTGGGCGGACTGAGCTCGCCCTGGTAGTTGGCCGACATCAGGCTGCCATTGGCCTGCGGCACGAAGTTCTTGCCCTTCTGCGAACAGGTGCCGCCCGCCTTGTTGTCGCACACCTGGAAGGCGCCGTCGGCCGCCAGCGCCATGCGGTAATCCTGCGCCACGGTCTGGAAGTTCTTCGACGGCACTTCGTGGAAGCCGGAGCCGTTGTACTGGCCGGCAATCTTGCTCAGGTCGGTCTCGGTCTGCGCGAAGCCGATGAACTGGAAGTAGGGGAAGGTGGTGTCCGGTACCTTGCCGGCGCCCAGCACGCCATCGAACTGGATGCGCGCGCCGGGGATGGTGCCGCCCGCCACGCCATCGCCCACGAACAGCCGCGCCGGCCGGCTCGGATCCAGGCTGGCGCCGTTGAGCTGGAATGCGCACTGGTTGAGCTTCTCTGTGGGCAGGCCGGTCTCTTGCGACAGCGTGCCCGTCATCACGTTCTGGCCGCCGGTGGTGTCGCTGCGCGTAGGCTGCACCGTACCGGTCTTGCGCGGCACCGATGAATCGAGGAAAGTCACCGCCCAGGTCTTCCTGGTGGTGTCGATCTGCACCTTGACCAGCTCGCCCGAGCCGGTACCGCCGGTGAAGGTGGTGGCGTAATCCAGCGAGGCCGGGCACAGGCGCACCGGGATCGCCGCCGCGGTACTGGTGCTGGTGGTGTCGCCACCCCCGCCGCCGCCGCAGGCGGCCAGCAGGGCCGCGCCCAGCAGTGCCGCGCCATAGCGCAACCAGCGGCCGGGCGCGCGTTGCGTGTCGCGTGCGCGAGGCGTGGCGAGCGGCCGCTGGCCGCGATGATGCTGCTCCTTATCCTGCAGGGGGTGCTGATGCATGATCTTTGTCTCCTGAAGCGCTGTTTCGCGCGGATGCTTTATGTGTGTTTTTTTCTTCGTGCACGGCGGCCCTCCTGGCCGCCGCCGCGAGGCCGCCTCAGGGGCTCGCGAACACGCTCACGCGGAAGGTCGGATTGCCGCCGCCGGTGCCGGCCAGGTGGGCGAACACGTGGCCGGTCGAGATCAGCGCGCCCGTGGTGCCGCTGTTGTCCACCGTGCTCACCAGGCCCGGCGTGGCCTGCGTCAGGTCGAGCTGGTAGCCGCCCCTGGCGTTCATGGTGAGCGGATCGATCAGCGCGACGGCATTGCCTTGCACGATCGAGGCGGTGTAGACCAGGTCGCTGCCGGAGCCCACGTAGCCGCCGTTGAGTTGTGCATTGCTCAGCTTGCTGGCGGGCGCGAGCATGGCCAGGCCGGACTCGTCGTCGACGTTGATGCTCAGGATGGAGTCCACCTGCGCATAGCCCACCCGGATCAGCAGCGGCACCAGCGCGCCATTGAGCTTGCCCACCACCAGCACGCCCTTGGCCCGGCTGGCGTTGCCGGACGTGATGGCCTGGCTGTAGAAGGCCGGGTAGCGGCGGGTGCCGCTGGCATTGCTGCTCTCGAAGGCGCCGTCGTTCTGCGCGCGCGGCGTCCAGGGGTTGCCCGTGGTGACGCAGCTGCCTGCGCCGGCGGTGCAGCTGCCATCGGCATTCAGGGTCTCCACGGTGCGCGCCGTGGCGGGCGCGAAATTGGTGACCGGTCCGATCAAGGCGCCGCCGGACGGCACCTGGTGGTAGCCCAGCACGTTGTAGGTGCCGGCCACCTTGGTGAAATCGGTCTCTGTCTGCGCGAAGGCCAGCACCGGGTAGATCGGGAAGGTCCTGGCGGGAATGACGCCGAAGCCCAGCAGCCCGTCGAAGGAAATCGTCGCGCCCGGAATGCCGCCGCCGGCGACGCCGTTGCCGACGAAGATCACCGGCGGATTGGCCGGGTCGACGATCGCCTGCGAGGCATTATCGGAAGGCGCGGCGCTTTGCAGGGCCAGCGCACAGCGATTCTGTTCCGCGCTGGGCAGCGAAGTGAGATGCGCGATCTTGCCCGTGAAGGTCACGCCGGCGCGTGTGGGGCTCACGCTCTTGATGGCCTTCGGCACCGGCGACTCGATGATCTGCAGCCGATAGGTCATGGCGCTGGTGTTGAACTGCATCTTGACGAACTCCCCTGCGCCGGAGCCGCCCGTGTAGACCGTCGAGTAATCGAGTGAAGCCGGGCACAGCGGCGCGGCAGCCGGTCCTGTCGGCGTGGCGCCCGTGGCGGGGCAGCTGTTGGTGCTGGCGCAGGATGCGACATTGGCGCTGCCGGGGCTGGCAACGCCGTCGCCGCCGCAGGCGGCGAGCGTCAGTGCGAGGCTCGTGCCAGCCATCGCTGCAAGGCCTCTGCATGCATTCAGACGGGCCATGACTTGTCTCCTTTCTCGTTGCTTTGTTATGGTTTTTTCTTGCTCGACCTGCCGGTCCTGCCGGCTTTTCACGCCGCTTCCGGTGCAGCGACTCTCGCCGCTGGCCCGCGCGAGCGTCAATAGAGCGCCCGTTCCAAACAGGCCGCGCCGAGCGCCTGCCACGGCCGGGCAAGTGCCTGCGCCGCTTGTTCAAACCACTGCGCGTGCGCCGGCGCGTACGGATCCACCGGAACCCGCAGCGGCATCAGAACCTGTAGTCGCTGTTCTTCGCATCGAAGGCGCCGGCATCGAATGTCTTGCGCACAGCCTTCTCGAAGACGATCTTCTCGACCATGTTGCCGTCGGCATCCCACGCGGTTTCCACGCGCGGCCACGGGTTCTTCAGGTCCAGCATCAACTGCACGCGCTTGGCGTAGTAGCGTGGCGCGCCGGCGGGCAGCTCCCAGGTCAGGGCCACCATGCGCATGCCTTGTTCCTGCACGACCTCGGCGCGCGTGAATCTTTCCGTCAGGCCCGCCGCCCGCAGCGACCCGGCATTGCGCTCGAGCATCGCCACCACATACTGGAAGCCCAGGTCGCGCACCGTGTGGTTGGACTGCGCGCGCGCGATGGTGCCGTCGAGCGCGATCCACATCGAGGTGAAGCCCATCAGGCCGCCGAGATGGCCGTACATCTCATCCTTGCGCTGCGTTTCGTCGTAGAGGATTTCCTGGCCGGCCTGGCTGCCGCCCGGCAGCCACCTGGCGTAGAGCTGGCGCGGCGAATGGCGGTAGCGGATCATCATGCGTGCGGGCTGGTCCTGCCACTGGCCATTGAGCCTTTCCTGGCGTGTCATCCAGTATTCGTACTCGGGATAGCGGTTCATCTCGGCCTTGGCCCAGAGCAGCGGCGTTTCGGGCTGCAGGGCGTTGAATACCGCAAGCAACTGGTCGTCCGGCAGCCTGGCCAGCTCGCCGCTGGCCACTTGCTTCGAGAACAGCGCGGCCTGCTGCCTGGCGGAGAGTCCGTCGAAGGCGGTGCCAGAGCCCGAGGGCATGGTGGCGGCCGCAGGCGCGGCGCCGCCGCCGGGCTGTGCAAGGGCCGGCAAGGCCAGCGCGATCGCGCAGGTGCCGGCCAGCAGGCGCAGCAAGGGGGAAGGCGCTCTGGTGCGGGATGCGCTCGGCGCATCGGCGTGCGAAGGCTTCACGGTCAAGGTCTCCTGTGATGGCGCTGGCTTGCCGGAACGCAGGCGACAGCGGGCCATGCGCGTGCGCTGGACGCACGCGTGTGGTCAACGAAGCAGGTTGCCTGGGCGCGGTTCGCCTACGGCCCGCCAAGCGCGGATCGTGCGGATAGCGTGGCGACGTGGCTACGCGGCTCGGGCAGCGGATGAGCGCGGCTCGGCTTGCGCCGGCGGTCGGCCGGCGCTGCCGCGCCCCTAGGTTCTGGAGCGGGTGCGCATCCAGTCGTCGAGTGGGTTGCTCGGAAAGACGATGGGGTGCTCGCGCGCGCCGCGCACCGCCATGCTGGCGACCGCGGCGCGCGTGGCGTCCTCATTGCGGGCCGCCCGGCGGTTCCTGCGGGCGGCAGCGGCCTGGGTGTCGGCGTGCAGCGCCTGCTCCGCCACCAATGCGCTCAACGCGGCCTGCTGCGCGCGTGCCATGGCGTGCTGGTTTTCGCCGATCTGATACACGTCCTGCAGCGCGCAGAGCTGCTGGCTGGCAGGCACGGGTGCCTTCAGCGCGGCCACCACCATGGCGCTCAACTGTGCGAGCACATGCGCGTCGCTCAGGTCCTTGCCCTGCGTGAACGCCGGCAGCAGGTTGCCGAGTTCATCGCCGGCCAGCACGCCGGCCACCGCCTTGAGCGCGAAGTTCAGGCGCCATCCCAGTTCCTGCGGCGGGATCTCCGGCAGGGCGCGGGCGAAGGCGTCGGAGAAGCGGCCGAACACCGGCGCATAGTGCCCAAGCAGGTAGGACTGGATAAAGGGGGAGGTGTCCGAATACACGCGCCCCAGCAGCCGCAGGAACGATGGGCCGCCGGCCTCGGGCTCGCGCGCCATCTGCAGTGCGGGCACGAACAGCGCGCCCATGACGTGTTCGCAGCGGATTTCCTTGCCCGGCCAGCGGGCCTCGCAGGCGTCGAGCAGTGCAAGGCGCCGCGTATTGAGCGGGTCCAGCCGGCGGCCCAGGACCGCCTGCATCATGATTTCCTTGCTGCGGAAGTGATAGTTGACCGCGGCCAGATTGACGATCGCGCGAGATGTCACTTGCCGCAGCGAGGTGGCTTCATAGCCAACCTCGATAAACAAGCGCTCGGTTGCGTCGAGAATACGGGCCTTGGTGTCTCCTGCCGTGCCTTTCCCGGTCTTCATAGGGGGCGTGTCTCGTATTGTCATGCAGTGGACCCCTTGCCAATCCTGCCACTGTCCCGCTCCATGCTCTGACGGCAAACGGATGCTTGAAACAGCTGTAGGGAGCCTAGCGAGCGCTGTGGGCGTTTCACAAGTGCAATTTTGGAGAGAAGACTCTAATTCCTTTGCATTGTGGATTGTGCATTGTGCATTTGCGCGGCGCGCGGCAGATTGCTTTGTTCTCCCCCACTCAAGCAGGGGGTGCGCGCACGGCGCGCATGCACTCGCGCCGTACTGCCGCCGGCGCTCACCGGGCCAGCTCAGCGGCAAGCGCGTGGGCGTTCTGCGCCGTCAGTGCGAAGACGGACAGTTGCGGATTCGCACCGATGCTGGTGGGAAACACCGAGCCGTCCAGCACCGACAGGTTGCCCAGCTGGTGATGCCGGCCATGGCTGTCCACCACGCCGCCCTGGGGCTGGTCGCTCATGCCGCAGCCGCCCATCAGGTGCGCGGTGAACAGCGCCGCGCGGAACTTGGCCAGCGGCAAGGCGGCGATGCCCTGCCGGGCCTGCGCCCAGCTGTCGTAGTATGGCGCGTCGAGATGGGCCGGCCGCACCTTCAGGGCGCCGGCGGCGAACTGCGCCTCGGCCATGCTCAGCCAGGCGCGGCGCACGCCGTCCCATACGTAGTCGCTCATGTCGTAGTCGAGCACCGGGCTGCCGTCGCCGGCGATGCGCACGCGCCCGCCTTCGCTCTGCGGCACGAAGCCGTCGCGCAGCAGCGCCAGCATGGCGTTGGTGTGCGGCAACGCGGCCATGTCGGCGCGCAGTGCGTCGCCCACCTGGTTGAACACGCCGGCGCTGATGCCGGGGAACAGCGGCGGCACTTCCAGCTTGTAGCCCATCGCACCGGTGGCGCCATCCTTCCACTGGAAGTGATCCGAGGCGATCGATTGCGGCGCACCATAGTACGGGTCCACCTGCTCGGGCATGACGGCGATGCTGAGGTTCACCGGATGGATGAAGGTGCGCAGGCCCAGCCGCTGATATGGGTCCGGCGCGCGTGAGCGCAGCAACAGGGCTGGCGTATTGATGGCGCCGCCGGCGGCCACGTAGTGACGCGCGCGTACGGTGACGGCAATGCCGGAGGGTGTGCGGCCGTCGGCGCCAAGGGCTTCGCCGGACAGCACCGTCACGGATTTTCCATCGTGTTCCAGTGCCCGCACCCGCACGCGATGGACCAGCGTGGCGCCTTTGGCCAGCGCCGCGGGAATGGTCGACACCAGCATCGACTGCTTGGCGTTGACCGGGCAGCCCAGCCCGCAATAGCCGGAGTTCCAGCAGCCTTTCACATTGCGCGGGATCACGTGCGACTCCCAGCCCAGCTTGTCGCAGCCGCGCTTGAGCACATCGTTGTTGTGGTTGGGCGGCATGCCCCACGGCGCCACCGACAGCCGTGCCTCCATGCGCTCGAACCACGGCGCCATGTCCTGCGCGCCGTGGCCGCTCACCGCATGGTGCCCGGCCCAGTGCGCCAGCGTGGGCCCGGGCGTGCGAAAACTCGACGACCAGTTCACGGTGGTGCTGCCGCCCACGGCGCGTCCCTGCAGGATGGCGATGGCGCCATCGGCGGTGGCCCGCGCCGCGCCCTCCTGGTATAGCTCGCGATAGGCGCGGCCTTCGTCCATGTCCTTGAAGCTGTCGGCGGTGCGTAGCGCGCCCTCCTCCAGCAGCACCACGCGCAGGCCGGCCTCGCTCAGGACCTCGGCGGCGACGCCGCCGCCGGCGCCGCTGCCGGCAATGACCACGTCGGCGTCGAGTGCAAGCGGCGCGGCAAGCGCGGCGCCGTCGACGACTTTCCAGCCGGACGCGATGCCGGCGCTGTAGATATCGGGGATGGCCATGATGTCAGGCGTGCTGTGAGGCGGATGAGGCGTTGGCGTGCAGGGCGCGGTAGACCGCGGGATTGGGGCCGGGATAGCCGCTGCCCGGCCATGCCGCCGGCAGCAGGTAGTAGCCCACGCTGCAGAGCTTGACCAGCACCACGGCGCCGGCATTCAAGGTGGCGAAACGGCTGGCGCGCCAGCGCGCGAGAAAGTGGCGGGCCTGCGCGGGATCCGTCTGGCGCCAGTCCTGGCCCACGCCGCCCAGGACCCGGCGCAGCGGCCCGATGGCGAGCAGGTCGAGCAGCTTGCGCAGTTCCGCGCGCGCGTTGGCCTCCATGGCGGCACAGGTGGCGTCGACGTTGCCCAGGGCCTGCTCGAGGTGCAACTGGCGCGTGGCGGCGTCGCGGGCGGCGAGCTCGGCCACCACGGCCGGCAGCAGCGCGGTGAACAGCGCCACGTCGGTCTCGCGCAGGAAGCGCATGCCGGCCGCCGGCTGCTTGCGCGCGGGCGAGCAGCCGGACAAGGCCGGGATCAGCCCGGCGCAGGCGATCGCGGCGGACAGGCCGAAGCCGATCCTGAGGAAGCCGCGCCGCGATAGCGCGGCGGCGTCGGGCGGCTCGGTGGGTGGGATGGGCATGGCGTCTCCGGTCTTCGGTGGTTTGGTTTGCTGCCCTCTCCTGCTTGTGGGAGGGGGGCAGCACCGTCGTCATTTCGGACGGCTTTGGCGCATCCGGTCAGCTTCGTCCGGCGCTTCGGACCTTGCATTTGCGGGACAGCCCGCATTGACGCTCGCCTCAGTTTGGACAAAGATCGTTCCCCGGTCTTGATCCCGCATGACAGTGATTTGATGCCACGCGCCAATGCGGCGGCCAGCGCAGCCGCCATCACCGCCATCGCTCCCGCTTCCTGTTTCGCTGAAACGGGCGGCACCGTGTCGCTGCCGTATCTGCGTACCGTGCTCGACTACGGCGAAGCCGCCGGCATTGCGCCGGCCGACCAGCTGGCGATGGCCGGGCTGGATCCCGCCTTGCTCGACGGCGCCGGTGGCCCTGCCGCGCGTGTGCGCGCGGCCAGCTACCTGGCCTTGCTCGACGGCCTTGCCCATGCGGCCGGCGATGCGCTGGCGGGCCTGCACGCGGGCGCGCGGTTCCGGCCGCGCCACTATGCGGAGATGGGCTATGTGGTGCTGACCACGCCCACCGTGCGCGAGGCCATCCTGCAGGGCATCCGCTACGAGGTACTTGCCAACGACATCGGCCGCACCCGCCTGCATGAAACGGCGCAGGGCGCGTGGATGACGTGGGAGGCGCTGCATGGCCCGCTTTCGCGCCACGCGCACGAGTTGCATATGGCCACGTGGATCTGTTTCGCGCGGTGGCTGCTGGGCGATGGCCACTTTGCCGAGCGCATCGAGTTTCCCCACGCGCCGCCGCCGGGCGGCCATGCCGATGAATACGCACAGGTGTTCGGTTGCCCGGTCGTGTTCAACGCGCCTCGCCATGCCATGCACATCGCCCCCGCCCTGCTGGCGCGCCCGTCGATGCAGGCCGATGCGCAGATGCAGGCGCAGATGGCGCGCATCGCCCAGGCCCAGCTGCGCGCGCTGGAGGCGGGCGGCACCGGGGAGATCGCGCAGGCGCGCGCCTTCATCGGCGGCGCGCTGCACCGGGGCGAGGTGCCGATCGCCGCGGTGGCGGCGCATCTGCGGCTGCCGGTGCGCACGCTGCAGCGCCGGCTGCAGGCGCAAGGGCTGAGCTACTCCGCGCTGGTCGACGGCGTGCGCCGTCTGAAAGCCGAGCACTATCTTGCGGACCCCGCCATCAGCCTGGCGCAACTGGCCATGTTGCTGGGCTTTTCGGAGCAAAGCGCGTTCAGCCACGCATTCAAACGCTGGACCCAGGAAACCCCCAACGCCTGGCGCCGGCGCCTGCTCGGTGGCGCTCGCGGCTGATTTCCTTGCCCCCTGCGGATCGTTTCGTGACCCCCGGACTGCGCGGTGCGCGGTTTCAAACGCAGCGGTGGGTACGCCGCCCAGTGCGCCAAACGCCGTTTTCTTGCGTTTAATGCGGTCAAAACATCACTAAAATCTGCCAAAAATTAGAGCCGGTATTCCAAATCGCGTATTGACCCCGGGCCTTCGGCTGCCTACGATGACATCCATCAATGTCACAATCAATGATGTTGCGACGCGGTGCGGCATCCCGCCGTACCCGCCAGCGGCACGAGAGACAGCCCATGAACGCCCCTGCGGACCTGCCACCCGAGTTATCCACAGCCGTGCCCTTTCTCCAAGGCCCCGGCCCGGCCGAGCATTGCGATATCGCCATCATCGGCACCGGTTTCGCCGGGCTGGCCATGGCGATCCGGCTCAAGCAATCCGGGCGGCATGACTTCGCGATTTTCGAGAAGGCCGCCGCGGTCGGCGGCACCTGGCGCGACAACCACTATCCGGGCTGCGCCTGCGATGTGCAGTCGCACCTGTACTCCTTTTCCTTCGCGCCCAACCCGGACTGGTCGCGCATGTTCTCGCCGCAACCGGAGATCCGCGCTTACCTGGAACGCTGCACCGACCAGTTCCGCCTGCGCCCCCACCTGCGCCTGAACCATGAACTGCGCCGCGCGGCGTGGGACGAGGCAGGCGGCACCTGGCAGCTCGAGATGGCCGATGGCAAGCGCGTGCGGGCACGGGTGCTGGTGTCCGGCATGGGCGGCCTGAGCCGGCCCGCCTATCCCGATATCCCGGGCCTGGACCGGTTCCGCGGCGAGGCGTTTCACTCGCAGCACTGGAACCACGGCTATGCGCTGGCGGGCAAGCGCGTGGCGGTGATCGGCACGGGCGCGAGCGCCATCCAGTTCGTGCCGCAGATCGCGCCGCAGGTGGCGCACCTGGACCTGTTCCAGCGCACGCCGCCGTGGATCATGCCCAAGCCCGACCGCCGGGTGTCCGCCGCCGAGCGCTGGCTGTTCCGCCGCTTGCCCTTTGCGCAGAAGCTGCTGCGCACCGGCATCTACTGGACGCTGGAGTCGCGCGTGCTCGGCTTCGTGGTGCATCCCGGGCTGATGAAGGTGGTGGAGCGCATCGCGCGCCGCCATATCAGGCAGCAGATCGCCGACCCCGCGTTGCGCGCCACCGTCACGCCGGACTACACCATCGGCTGCAAGCGCGTGCTGATCTCCAACGACTACTTCCCGGCGCTGGCGCGCGCCAATGTGGATGTGGTCACCGCCGGCATCGACCGCATCGAGGCAGACGCCATCGTGATGCGCGACGGCAGCCGCCGCGAGGCCGACTGCATCATCTTCGGCACCGGCTTCCACGCCACCGACCCGATCCCGCGCGGCGCCATCCTGGGCCAGCGCGGCACCGACCTGCTCGATGCCTGGCGCGACGGCGCCGAGGCCTATCTTGGCACCACCGTGGCCGGCTTCCCCAACCTGTTCCTGGTGGTCGGCCCCAACACCGGCCTGGGGCACAGCTCGATGGTGTTCATGATCGAGTCGCAGGTGAACTACATCCTCGGCGCGCTCAAGGCCATGGGCGAGCACGGCGTGCAAGCCATCGGCGTGCGCCCGCCCGCGCAGCGCGACTACAACGCCGGGCTGCAGCGCAGGCTGGCGCGCGCCGTGTGGTCGGAGGGCGGCTGCGTGAGCTGGTATCTCGACCCGAAGAGCGGCAAGAACACCACGCTGTGGCCGGGCTTCACCTGGCAGTTCCGCCGCGCCACCGCGCGCTTCCGGCTGGCGGATTACGAGACGCGCCCGCTGATGCGCACTGCGCCTGCCGCGCAGGCGGGCGAAACCAGCAGCGCCGGGCAGGCCGTGAAGGCATGAGCCCCATGCGCCGCAGCCCGCAAGCACAACGCACAAAACGCAGGCAAGACACACCCGAGGAGACCCCGGCATGAAGCACTTCAAAGACAAGGTGGCCGCCATCACCGGCGCCGGTTCGGGCATGGGCCGCGCGCTCGCGCTCGCGCTGGCGTGCGATGGCTGCCGGCTGGCGCTGTCCGACCGCAATGAAAAAGGCCTGGCGCAGACCGTGGCCGAGCTCATGCGGGTGGCGCCGGGCCTGGCCTTTACCCAGCACTGCGTGGATGTGGCCAACCGTGCCGCCATGTATGCCTGGGCCGAGGAGTCGGCGCGCGCGCACGGCCGCGTCAACCTGATCTTCAACAATGCCGGCGTGGCGCTGTCGAGCACCATCGAAGGCATGAGCTACGAGGATCTCGAATGGATCATGGGTATCAACTTCTGGGGCGTGGTGCATGGCACCAAGGCCTTCCTGCCCTACCTGAAGGCCAGCGGCGAGGGCCACGTGATCAATACCTCGAGCGTCTTCGGCCTGTTCGCCCAGCCCGGCATGAGCGGCTATAACGCCAGCAAGTACGCGGTGCGCGGCTTCACCGAATCCCTGCGCCAGGAGCTGGACATGCTCGCCTGCGGCGTGTCGGCCACCTGCGTGCTGCCGGGCGGCATCAAGACCAATATCGCCCAGGCCAGCCGCATTGCGCCCAACGTCGCCGGCTTCCTGGTGCACGACGAGCAGCAAGGGCGCGAGGATTTCGAGAAGTACTTCATCACCACGGCGGACAGGGCCGCGCGCGTGATCCTCGATGGCGTGCGCCACAACCGCCGCCGCGTGCTGATCGGGCCCGACGCGGTGGCCGCCGACATGATGGCGCGGGTGCTGCCCGCCGCTTACCAGGCGCTGGTGGTATTCGACGCGCGCCGCAAAGGGCCGCTCGGCAAGCCCGCCGGCACGGGCGCGCCGGCGGCGAAGACCGCGGGCGGCGGAGACGCGCAATGAACCGCGCCGCCATGCCGGCGGACAGCCGCCTGCTACAGCCGCCGGGCGTGTTCACGCGCTGGTTCGGCCAGGGCCGCATCGGGCTGTTCAGCCTGTCGCGCGAAACGCTGGCACGCCGCCACGCGCTGCCGGGCTCGCGCTGGGTGCAGGTGATGGGCACGCTGGTGCACTACACCGACGAAGGCGCGCCCGATGCCGAGCCGCTGCTGCTGATCCATGGCTTCGGCGCCTCGCTGCATACCTGGCAGGGACTGATGCCGGCGCTGACGCAGCGCTACCGCGTGCTGCGCGTGGACCTGCCGCCCTTCGGCCTGACCGGGCCGCTGCGCGATGCGCACCGGCGCATCGCCACCATGGACGTCGACGCCTATCGCCGTTTCATCGATGGCTTCTGCGACGCCGTCTGCCTGCAGCGCGCCAGCGTGATCGGCAACTCGCTCGGCGGCCTGATCGCCTGGGACATGGCGGCGCGCCATCCCGGCCGCGTCGGCAAGCTGGTGCTGATCGACGCGGCCGGCTTCCCGATGCAGCTGCCGCGCTATATCGCGCTGTTCAACCACGCGCCGGTGCGCTGGTCGGCGCCGTGGATGCTGCCGGAGTTCGTGATCCGCGCTGCCACGCGCGACGTCTATGGCGATGCCGCGCGCGTGGACGAGGCCACCTTCCGCCGCTACGTCGACTTCTTCTACGCCGAGGGCAGCCGCGAGGCCGTGGGCCGCATGGTGCCGAAGCTGGATTTCGACGCGCTCGACACCGGGGTGCTCGGCGGTATCCGCGCGCCCACGCTGGTGCTGTGGGGCGAGCGCGACCGCTGGATCCCGCCCGCGCACGCGCAGGCCTTTGCCGAGCGCATTCCGGGCGCACGCCTGCAGCGCTACGCGGGCCTGGGCCATATCCCGATGGAAGAAGACCCGCAGCGCGTGGCGGCGGACCTGCTGCCTTTTCTCGACGGGCGCTGAAGCGGCATAGCGACATTGCCGCAAGGCGCCACGCCAGACGTATTCAACGAATCGACAGGAGCCATCATCATGATGCCAGTCCGACGCGATGTGCATCCCCATTTACCGGCCAGCCGCATCGGCGACTGGCATGTACGGGGCCGCCACGTCACCCACTTCGTCAACGCGCTATCGATCTTCTTCCCGGCCGGCGAGCGCTTCTTCATCGATAGCGTGCGCGCCTATCGCGACGATGTCGCCGACCCCGAACTCAAGCGCGCCATCGCCGGCTTCATCGGCCAGGAAGCGATGCACACGCGCGAGCATATCCTCTACAACAAGCTGATGAACGACGCTGGCCTGCCCGCCGCGCCGCTCGACCGCTTCGTGGCCAGGGTGCTCAATCTCATGCGCAGGATCCTGCCCAGGTCGTGGCAGCTCGCGCACACCATCGCGCTGGAGCACTACACCGCCATGCTCGCCGGCGGCCTGCTGGCCGACCCCGAGCAGATGGGGGGCTCCGAGCCGGGCTATCACCAGGTGTGGATCTGGCACGCACTGGAGGAAACCGAGCACAAGGGGGTGGCCTACGATGTGTGGAACACGGTGATGAAGCCCGGGCTCTCGCGCTACCTGTTGCGGGCCTTCACCATGCTCACCACCACGGCGACGTTCTGGGCGATGGTGTTCGTATTCCATATCCGGCTGGTGATGGCCGACCGCGAATGCCGCAACAAGCTGGGCGGCTTCCTGGGCGCGGCGAAGTTCCTGTGGGGCAGGCCCGGCGTGCTGCGCAGGATGATGCCGGCGTGGTTCGATTACTTCCGCCCGGGTTTTCATCCGTGGGATCACGACAACCGCGCGCAGCTCGCGCGCATCGAGCCGCTGATCGCCGAGATCGAGGCGAATGCCGCGCGTGCCGGCGTCTCCAGCCGCGCGCCTTCGGTGAGGGCCGCGGCATGACGGTGTGGCAATGCGAGATCTGCGGGCTGGTCTATGACGAGGCGGCCGGCATGCCGGAGCACGGTATCGCGGCGGGGACGGCCTGGGCGGCGGTGCCGGAGGACTGGAGGTGTCCGGATTGCGGGATGAGGAAGGGGGATTTCTCGATGGTGGCGTTGTAGGCCTGGGTGTTCAAGTCAAAGGCCTGACTGCTCAGCGCTTGGACTTCCCGGATGCGCGCGTCGGCTTGCCGCCCTCGCCCTCCGGCTCGTCATGCAAGTGCTCGATGATCGCCGCCACGCGGTCGCCCAGGTATTTGTTGGCAGACTGCTCCAGCGCCCGCTTCATCTCCGCCTCCACCGCCACCATGGCAAGCGGGCGGATGCGCCACAGGATGTCCACCAGCCGCGGCACGTCCTGCGGCGGCGGCAGCCTGCCTTCGCCGAAGCGGTCCAGTTCGCGCACCACCATTGCCACGATCCGGTCCGATACCGCCTCGAAATGCCCGCGCGCATGCTCGATGATGGACAGCACGTCCTCCAGCGGAAAACCCGCCCGCGCGATCTCGGCGCCGGCGGCCAGCGTGCGCGGGCTGCGCGCGAGATAACCCATGCCGTCCGGCTCCAGCAGGCCGAGCGAGATCGCCTTGGCCAGCGCCGGGCGCGATACCGCGCGGCCGAACAGCCTGGCCAGCGACAGGTAGGAGTAGTGCCGCGGCTGCTCGTCCGTCCACGGGCTGCTGATGGCCGTCTCCAGCCCGAGGATGGAGCGCAGGTCGTGGCCCTCGACGATGGCCTTGAGCAGTTCCTGGATATTGCCAAGCGTATAGCCGCGCGCCAGCAGGTGGTTGATCAGCCGCAGCCGGCCCAGGTGCGTCTGCGTGTAGATGCCTACCCGGCCGCGCCGCTCGGGCGGATCGATCAGGCCGCGGTCCTGGTAGGAGCGCACATTGCGCACCGTGGTGCCGGCCGCGCGCGCGAGCTCGTCGATGGTGTATTCGGGCGGCGCGCCGTTGCCGGCGGCGGCATCGTGCGCGGGGGGCGGAGAGGTGGGCGCGGCGCTGCGCTTGAAGAGGGCCATGGCAAAAATTCTACCCGACTCGCGCGGCCGCCGTGCGCCGTGCCCCCGGGGCCGGGGCGCCGGGCCGGTAGGGCTACAATCATCGCCAGCGCCGCCGCTGGGCGGCGCCTTCCCTCAACTTCACTGCGCCCCTGCGCGCGCGTTCCGATGCATATCCGCTGGCTCGAGGATTTTGTGTGCCTGGCACAGGCCGGCAGCCTCGCGCGCGCGGCGGAGCTGCGCAACGTCACGCCGCCCGCCTTCGGCCGCCGCATGCAGGCGCTGGAAGTATGGGCCGGCGCCCCGCTGATCGACCGCAGCGTGTTTCCGGTGCGCCTGACCAGGGAGGGCAAGCAATTCCTGGAAGCGGCCCAGAGCGCGCTGCGCACGCTGGACGAGGCGCGCCTGTCGCTGCGCGCGGCGCATCGGGCCGATGCCAGCACCGTGGTGATCGCCACCGGCAAGACGCTGGCACGCTCGATGGTGCCGGCGTGGCTGGCCAACCTGCGCCAGCAGCTGCGCAACGACCCGGTGGCGGCGGGATTCCGCACGCGGCTGTCCACCTTTCCCACGCATGACGCGATGGTGATGTTCACCGAGGGCGACGCCGATTTCCTGCTCTGCTACAACGCGCCCGAACAGCCGGTGACGCTCGACGACGCGCGCTACCGGGTCCACCTGGTGGGCGAGGAGCGGCTGGTCTGCGTGAGCGCCGCGACGGACGGCGGCGGGCCGTTGTACAAGCTGCAGGCACGCGGCCGCGCGCCGGTGCCGATGATCGCCTATGCCGAAACGCTGACGCTGGGCCGCATGGTCAACCAGGAAATCGCGCGGCGGCGCCTGGCCAGCCGGCTCGACGTGATCGCCATCAGCGACCTGGCCGAGTCGGTGCACGAGATGGTGCGCCAGCGCATGGGCATCGCCTGGCTGCCGGCGCGGCTGATCGCCGACGACCTCCACGCCGGGCGGCTGGTGCGCGTCGGGCTGGAGGCGGGCGGCGAGACCGACCTGGCGATGCAGATCCTGCTCTACCGCCCGCGCGCGCCCATGCGGCCGCTGGACGAAGCCTTCTGGCGCGCCGCGGTCGCCTAGCCGCCGCCTGCCTGCCGCGCCCGCCCCTTGCCAAAACGGCAAGCGCCGTTGCCAAAGCCGCACGTTGTTGCAGCCGCACGCTCTCTAAGATCGCCGCTTATCCGTCGGATATCCGTCAGATAACGGATCCGCAAAGCCAAAGGAGAGAGACCCGCCATGAACAAATTGCTGCGTGCGGCTGCTGCCGCGTCCTTCATCATGCTGGCCGGCGCCGCCGGCAACGCCAGTGCCTCGGCCTGGCCGAACAAGCCGATTTCCCTGGTGGTGGGCTACACCGCCGGCGGCAGCGTCGACCTGGTGGCGCGCACCATCGCGCCGGAGCTGGGCAAGCGCCTGGGCCAGAGCGTGGTGATCGAAAACCTCGGCGGCGCGGGCGGCACCATCGGCGCGGCCAAGGTGGTCAAGGCCGAAGCCGATGGCTACACGCTGCTGATGGGCTCGGGCAGCGAAGTCTCGATCGCGCGGCTGACCAATCCCGCCGTGCGCTACGACGGCGAGCGCGACCTGGCGCCGATCACCTTCGTCGGCACCCAGCCGATGGTGCTGGTGGGCAAGAGCGCGCTGCCGGCAAAGAATGCCGACGAGCTGATCGCGCTGGCCAAGGCGCAGCCGGGCAAGCTTGCCTACGCCTCGTCCGGCGTGGGTACGCCGCTCAACCTGGCCGGCGAACTGATCAAGCAGCAGGGCAAGGTCAATATCACCCATGTGCCCTATAAGGGGGCGTCGGCCATGGCGACCGACCTGCTCGGCGGGCAGATCGACCTCGCCGTGATGGTGCTGTCGTCGGCCCTGCCCCATATCCAGGCGGGCCGGGTCAAGGCCTACGGCGTGACCGAGGCGCGCCGCTCCCAGGTGGCGCCCCATGTGCCTGCGCTGGCGGAAAGCAGCGCGCTCAAGGGCGTCGACATGGGCGTGTGGTTCGGCCTGATGGCGCCCGCCAACACGCCGCGCGCCGTGACCGAGCGACTCAATACCGAGATGCAGGCCGTGCTGGCCATGCCCGACGTGAAGAAGAAGCTGGCCGAGGCCGGCGTGGAAGTCGCGCCCGGCGGCCCGGGCCAGTTCGGCGCGTTCATCAAGCGCGAAACAGCGAAGTACAAGAGCATCGTGCAGACCGCGGGCATCCACGAATAAGCCG
>NZ_JARJLM010000297.1 GCF_029335485.1 Cupriavidus basilensis | reverse complement strand
TCGGCGAGGCCGGCCGCGCGCGCCTGCGTCTGCTGCGCCCCGTTGAACACCTTGGCCACCACCTCGCCTTCGAGCACCGCCGTCGGCGCGCTCACCTGCAGGCGGCCCGCGTCGCGGCCCACCGTGTAGCCGTTCTGCAGCACCTGCTGCGGCCCGATCAGCGGGCTCGCATACGACTGCGTCGCCGTCTTGCCCCAGCGCGGATGCTCGTCGTCGAAGCCGGTGTAGACACCCGTGTACAACACCCCCGCCGGCGCGTTGTTGGCGTTGGCCAGCGTCCCGTCCGCCCCCTTGAACCACGTCTGCCTCAGGTACCCCGTCTGCACGTCCAGGCTGCCGCCCGACAGGTTGATCGACGAGCCCGCCTGCGTCACCACCTCCTTGCCGCCCAGCGTCACCGTGCCGCCCTGCGCCGCCCACTCGCCGATCCGGTGTCCCTGGTTGCCCAGGTAGCCGCCCACCTCCAGCAGCCCGCCCCCGGTGTACCAGCGCTCGGTCGCGTAGCCGCCCACGCCCGCCGGCACGTACACCAGCCGGCGCCGGTCGATCCACACGTTCGCATTGAGCAGGTTCCCGCTGTCGCGGTTGCCCGGCGCGTCGCGCTGCTCATTGCCCTGCACATTGACCTTGACGTTGTTTGTGTCCATCGCCAGCGCCACGCCCACCGCCCCCGACACATCCAGCTGCGCCCGGTTGGCCACGAAGCTGCGCCCCGTCGCGCTCACCGCGATCTGCCCGCCCGTGGCCAGCGTCAGCGAATCGCCCTGGAACAGCACGTCGCCCCCGCTGACGATCTCCACCCGCGACTGGTCGCGCCGGTCCGACAGCCTCGACAGGTTGTCGAACAGCCCCGACGCCGCCCCCGCGCGCAGCAGGTCCTGCGCCGCCGAGTCCTGGATCAGCGCGTCGCGCTGGCTGTCCAGCGCCGTGGTCTTGCCGTCGTCGTCGATCAGCACCGCCGTCACCGCTCCCGGCCCCAGCGTCACCCTCCCCTGCGTGTCCGCGGCCGAGTTCAGCAGGTGCACCGTGCCGCGCGTGTTGGCCGTGGTGGTCGCCACCGCCACCCCGAACTGCTGCACGTCGCGCCCGGCCAGCGTCACGTCGCCCTCCGTGGCCAGGATCAGCCCGCTGTTGGTCACCTTGCCCGCGCTGCCCGCACTACCACTGGCCACGAACTGCGGCGAGATCTCGTTGCCGCGCGTGGTCGACGTGGTGTTGCCGTCGGTGCCCACCCCGCGCCG
>NZ_JARJLM010000296.1 GCF_029335485.1 Cupriavidus basilensis | reverse complement strand
GCGGTTGTTCTGGCGGGGGGCGGTGGCGCGCTCAGAAGCGCGTCGACACTGCCGTCTCGCGCATGACGGCTTCCGGCGTGCGATAGCGCTCGGCCATCTGGCGGTCGGTCTCGTTCTTGAGCTGCGCCTGCATATAGGCGCCGAGGTGGCGCGCGTGCTGAACGATGGCCGCGCCGACCTGCACGCGCTCGGTGCTGTAGCTTTCGAGTGCGGCACTGACGCTGTCATGCGCCTGCAGGGCCTTGACCAGCGAAATGGCGTCGCCCGCTGCCTTGGTCACGCCCATGCCGCAGTGCGGGCGTGCCACGAAGGCGGCGTCGCCGAGCAGCGCCACGCGACCGAAAGCCATGCTCGGCACCTCGAGGTCGAAGATGGGCTGGAACAGCGGCTGCGCGGCCTTGGTCACGACCTCGCCGAACTGGGGCGCCAGGTTGGCCAGCGCGGCTTCCTCCATGCTCGCCAGCACGTCCGGGCGGATCAGCCCTGGCGGGATGCCGCCGGACCAGCGCTTGCCGCTGGCGTCGGTCAGCAGGTCGGGCAGGTCCACGTCTTCGCTGGTGGCGCGGTACCACACGAAGTTGTAGCGGCGCTCGCCAACCCGCGTGCTGTTGCCCTGGCCCGCCACCGGGTAGCCGAGGATCTGCTCGCGCGGCGGCAGGCAGAAGGCGAACTTCTCGAACAGCATGTCGCGCGTGGCTTCGCTCAGGCTGGTTTCGTCCACCAGGCCGCGCCAGGCGATGTACCCTGCGTACTGTAGCCGTGCCTCGGGCAACAGGCACTCGCGCAACGCGGAGCGGAAGCCGTCCGCGGCGACGACAAGATCGGCGTGGTGGATCGAGCCGTCGTCCAGCATCACCACGGCGTGGCCGGGCTCGCTGCGCACCGACACCACATTGGCGCCAGTGCGGTACGTGCCCCCGGTGAAGGCGGACCGCAGCACGTGGTACATCTTGCCCCATGCCGTCAGCGTTTGCGGCAGCTCGCGCTGCGACAGCACGCTGCCGTCCTGGCCCAGCGTCAGCCTGGACCTCACCTGCACGCCGATGGAGTCGTCCACCTCGACCCCGGCGGCGGCCAGCGCCTCGAACAATTCCGGATGCGTGACGATGCCCGCGCCGCGCCCGGCAAGGGCTTCGGGAACACGCTCGCATACTTCCACCTCCCACCCGCCGCGGGCGAGCAGGTTGGCCGCGAACAGCCCGCCCAGCGAGCCGCCCACGATGATGGCCTTCGGCCGTGTCGATAGGGTTGTCATGGTCAGTCTCCTTCCACTGCCGGGAGGGACGCGCGCGCGCCGTTGCCCGGGATTTCAAGGCCCGCCACCTCGGCGGCGGGGTAGTTCAATTCGATGGTGACGCCGGAAGGGTCCTCGATGAACACCTGGTGCAGGCCCAGGCTGGGGACGGTGCGGTCGCGCCACGGGATACCCTCGGCTTCCAGCTTTGCCCACATCTGCGCCACGCCGGTGGCCAGGAACGCGATGTGGTCGAGGGTGCCGGTGCCCGCCGCCGAGGGGGCGCGCTCGCCTAGGTAGGCGGACAGTCCGTCAGGGTTGTCGGGGTCGACACCGATGATGTGGACAGTGCCGAAGTCACCTTCGTCCCCGCCCATGTACAGCCATGCGCCGGGGAAATCGAAAGGCGGACGGTAGCCTTGCTTGAAGCCGAGAATGCGTTCGTAGAAGGCGCAGGATTGCTCGAGGTCCGTGGTGCGGATCGAGAAGTGCGCGAGCTTGCGGATTGCCATGGTTTCCTTCTTTATTGATCGATCGATTAGTGATCGTTTGATAAATTGTAGGGCAGCCGAATGGAAGGGCCAAGAGCCGGCAGGGGGGGTACTTACCCTGATCGGCGGGGGCGCGCAGGCTGCGCCACTTCTGCGCAGCGCAGCTCTGTGCTCTTAGTGCATTGCGATCCCCATGATGCGGTTACCCATGCGGATGCCCCACCGGATCATCTGCTCGCCTTGCGCGTGTTCGCCCTGCTGCCAGATCTCTAGCGCGTGGTCCGGGTCGGCGGTGCCGTCAAGCGCCTTGGCCAGCGCCACGGCATTGGCCGCGGCCTTGGCGGTGCTGCCGGCGGTATGGGGACGGGGAATGAAGGCAGCATCGCCAGTCAGCAGTACGCGGCCGAACACCATGCGCGGCACCTGCAGGTCCTGGATGGCCTGGACGAAGATCTGATCGGTGTTGTCGATCAGCGCGCGGAACGCAGGGTTGGCGCGCGCAGCCGCGGTCTGGCGAAACCAACGCTCCTGCTCAGCCGACAGCATGCCCGGCGGGATCGAATGGCTGCGGCGTTTTCCGTTGCGATCGGTGAGCACGGCATCGAGCGCCACGCCGGGCTCGGCCTTCAGGTACCACAGCCAGTTGAAGCGGCGCCGTCCGGACGCCGTGGCGCCGTCGGCACCGGGAACCATGTACTGCAGCATCATCGAGTCGCGGTCTTGCTGGAACACGAAGTTCTCGTGCAGCAGCGGCCTGGCCGCGGCGGGCAGGCGGCATTCGTCGACCAGGCCGCGCCAGACGACATAGCCCGCATAGCTCGGGGCGACACCGGGCAGCATGAGCTGGCGCACGGTAGAGCCGGCGCCATCGGCGCCGACCAGCAGGTCGCCGTGCGCCTTGCGTCCGTTGGCAAACGTGGCGTGCACAGTGTGCTCGTGCTGCTCGATCCCGCTGAGCGCTGCGCCGCGGTGATAGTGCTCGGCCGGAAAGTGATCGAGCAGGGCGGCATACAGCGTGTTCCACGAGGTCTGCGTTTGCGGCATCAACTGTCGGTCGAGCACCTCGCCGCCGTGGTCGAGGAACAGCCGGTCGTGCGAGCGCACGCCGAGCGCACCGTGCGCGGAGATGCCTGCGAACGAGAACGCGCGCAGCACCTCCGGCTGCAGGACAATGCCGCCGCCGCGGCTGTCGAGGTCCGCTGTGGAGCGCTCGAACACATCGACCTCCCAGCCAACGGCGCGCAGCGCGGTGGCTGTGAACAGGCCGCCCAGCGAGCCGCCTATGACCAGGGCTTTGCGCGGGGTGGGGGAGGATTTGCCGTGGGGGTCCATGTGCAGCTCCGGATCGACAGGGGATGGACAGCATCGTAGAAGGGCGTTGGCCGCAGGAGAATGCACGTCGGAAGCAAGGCAGCTTTGCGTGGACAGCAACGGGAAGGGCGGCGGCGCCCCGCGAAACTGGCGTTGCGCTGCCGGCAACGCTGGTTTGCGCGGGCATGCCATTCCGGCAGTGCGGCCCCGTGCCTACACTCGCTTCATCTTCATCGCAAGGAGCCGTCATGAAGCCCGTCGACATCCAGATCACCTATGACTTCATCTGCCCGTGGTGCTGGATCGGCCATCGAAACCTGAAGGCCGCCATCGCCAACATGGCGCCCGAGGCCGCACCCGCGATTTCCTTTCTGCCGTACGAACTCAATCCCGGCATGCCGGTGGAAGGCGCCGATCGAAAGGCCTACCGCACCGCGAAGTTCGGCAGTTGGGCGCGCTCGCAGGCCATGGACGCCGAGGTGGCGATGGTGGGCCGGCGTGCCGGCCTGGATTTCCACTACGAGCGGATCTCGGTCACGCCCAACACCCGCTTGGCACATCGGCTGATGGCGTTTGCCCAGCAAACTGGCGACGCTGCCAAGGCCGATGCGCTGTTCGAGGCCGTCTTCGCTGCGTACTTTGCGCGCGGCGAGCACATCGGCCTGATTGATGTGCTCGTGCAACTGGCGGTATCGGCCGGCTTCGATGCGCAAGCGGTGCGGGCCTATCTGTCAGGCACCGATGGCGAAGCGGAAGTCGCGGCTGCCGAGGCGCTGGCGCAGCGCGAGGGCGTCCGCTCCGTGCCGGCCATCCGGATCGGCCGCACCGCTATCGGCGGGGCTCAGCCGCCTTCGTTCCTGGAGCAGGCGTTGGGCGCGGCCGTGGGCGAGGCCCTTTGAATGGGATAGCTAGTGGGCAGCACGAAGAACCTGGAGAACATTGAAATGGACAAGCAAGCGATCCTTCATTATGTCTACGACCCGTTTTGCGGCTGGTGCTACGGGCTTGCGCCGTTGGTGTCGGCGGCTGAAGAAGCCGGCCTGAAGGTGGTCCCGCACAGCGGCGGCATGCTGGCGGGAGAGCGGGCGCAGAAGATGTCCACCGAATGGCGCGATTTCGTTCGCCCGCATGAGGAGCGCATCACCGCGCTCAGCGGGCAGCCGTTCAGCGAGACATACCAGCAGGGCACGCAGTTCGACTACGACGTCAAACTCGATTCCGGCCCCCCGACCGCGGCGATGCTGGCCGCGGAGTTCATCGCAGGTGCCGGACTGAAGATGCTCGAGCGCCTTCAGACCGCGTACTACGTCGAAGGACGGCCGATCGCCGAGCGTGCGGAACTGCTGCGCATCGCCGACGAACTGGGCCTCGATGCGGCGTCGTTCGCAACCGCCTACGACCAGGCAAGTCCGACGCTGAACGGCCACTTCGAGCAGACGCAGGCTTTCCTCGGGGAGATTGGCGGACGCGGCTACCCAGCACTGGCTATCGAGCAGGACGGCAAGGTTTCAAGGCTGCGCCTGGGGCGGTATTTCGGGAAGCCGGAGTTGTTCCGGAAGGCAATGGAGGAGGTCTTGGCGCAATGAGAAGGGGCTGGAATTCGTCATTTCCATCGAGACGCCGAGCGACTTGCCACCGCTGTTTCGCGAGAACGTCGAGGCGACAAGCGCAACTGTTTGCCTATGCCGTCCGGGACCTGGCGTCGGCGCGTATGGTGTCCGGCCGAGTCGTGATCCTGGGCGGCGCAGCATCGCTACCTCGGCCCCACACCGCGGCAAGTACGCCGTGGCTCCGGCCTTGTCGTCGCGCGGTCTCCATTCAGCGGTCAGATTTGCCGGGTGCCTGGGAGGATGTTCAAAAAATATGAATTATTTGTCCGAAATAAGTATCGGGAAGTGATTGGGTCGTACATTAAAGTACGCAAAATGGAAGGCGTAGCAACGAAAACGCCGCGCCTGAAAAATTCAATTTTTTTAATGAAAGAGGATGTGATCATGACCAAAGCCAAGCTCGAAGTGCTGACCCCGCAGAACAGCCAGCTGATCTTCATCGACCAGCAGCCGCAGATGGCCTTCGGGGTACAGTCGATGGACCGTCAGGCACTGAAGAACAACGCGGTCGGGCTGGCCAAGGCCGCCAGGATCTTCAACATTCCCACCACCATCACCACGGTGGAGAGCGAATCCTTCTCCGGCTTCACCTACCCCGAGCTGCTCGACGTCTTCCCCGGCCAGAAGACCCTGGAACGCACCTCCATGAACTCCTGGGACGACCAGAAGGTGCGTGATGCGCTGGCCGCCAACGGCCGCAAGAAGGTCATCGTCTCCGGCCTGTGGACCGAGGTCTGCAACACCACTTTCGCCCTGTCGGCCATGCATGACGCGGACTACGAGATCTACATGGTGGCCGACGCCTCCGGCGGCACCAGCAAGGAGGCCCACGACTATGCCATGCAGCGCATGGTCCAGGCCGGCGTCGTGCCCGTGACCTGGCAGCAGGTGCTGCTCGAATGGCAGCGCGACTGGGCCCATCGCGACACTTATGACGCCGTGATGAAACTGGTCAAGGAGCATTCCGGCGCCTACGGCATGGGCGTGGACTATGCCTACACCATGGTCCACAAGGCGCCCCAGCGCACCGCCACCCCGCACGAGTCCATCGCCCCGGTGCCGGCGCGCTGAGCGGCGCTCGCCCTGCCTTATCACACCTACCGGGAAGACATAGCGTGAGCGCGCAACCTTTTCAGCCGAGCGTGCAGGATGCAGCCGAAAGCCCGTCGCGGCGCAGGCTGCTGGTGTCTGGCGCCGCCGCGGTGGCGGCAATAGGCAGCACCGCCGCCGTCGCAGCCACCGGCAAGCCGCAGGTCCATACCACCCCCCACCACCCAGTTGGAGCACATAATATGAGCTACGTCACTGCCAGGGACGGTACTCAGATTTTCTACAAGGACTGGGGCTCGGGCCGCCCCGTCGTGTTCTCGCATGGTTGGCCGCTCAACGCGGACGCCTGGGACGCGCAGATGCTGTTCCTGGCCCAGCATGGCTACCGCGCAATCGCCCATGACCGCCGCGGTCACGGCCGCTCGGGCCAGCCTGCCAAGGGCAATGACATGGACACCTATGCCGACGACCTGGCCGCGGTGATCGAGGCGCTGGACCTGAAGGACGCGACGCTGGTCGGCCACTCGACCGGCGGCGGCGAGGTGGCCCACTACATCGGCCGCCACGGCACCAGGCGCGTGGCCAAGGCCGTTCTGATCGGCGCCGTGCCCCCCATCATGCTGAAGACCGCGGCCAATCCCGGCGGCCTGCCGATGGATGTGTTCGACGGCATCCGCAAGAACACGGCCGAGAACCGCTCGCAGTTCTTCAAGGACCTGGCGGTGCCTTTCTTCGGCTTCAACCGGCCCGGCGCCAAGTTCTCGCAGGGTACCATCGACGCCTTCTGGGCGCAGGGCATGACCGGCGGCATCCTCGGCCAGTACCTGTGCATCAAGGAGTTCTCGGAAGTCGACTACACCGAGGACCTGAAGAAGATCGGCGTTCCGACCTTGATCCTGCACGGCGACGACGACCAGATCGTGCCGATCGACAACGCCGGCAAGCTCAGCGCCAAGATCGTCAAGAATGCCACGCTGAAGATCTATCCGGGCGGTTCGCACGGCATGTGCGTGGTCGAGGCCGACAAGGTCAACGCCGACCTGCTGGCGTTCTTGAACGCTTGACGGGCATGCCGTCAAGCGACTCCAAGGCAGGCCG
>NZ_JARJLM010000295.1 GCF_029335485.1 Cupriavidus basilensis | reverse complement strand
GCGATCTGCCGGTTTTCTGCGATGTTCACGTCAGTATTCCTTGCGTTGTCCCTGCCATCGATGCAATTACTGCACCTCTTGCAGGACCTTCTTCACGGTGTCGAACATGTCGCCGATCTGCGCTTCCGTGATGATCAACGGCGGCGAGAAGGCGAGGATGTCGCCGGTGTAGCGCACCAGCACGCCGCGCTCCAGGCATTTGAGGAAGGCTTCGTAGCCGCGCGCGCCAGGCTGGCCGGGACGCGGCTCAAGCTCGATGCCGGCGACCAGGCCGAGGTTGCGGATGTCTTTCACATGCGGCGCGCCGCGCACGGCATGCGCCGCAGCCTCGAAGACGGGCGCCAGCGCGGCAGCGCGGCCAAACAGGTTCTCGTTCTTGTAGATGTCCAGCGTGGCGATGGCCGCGGCCGCGGCCAGCGGATGGCCGGAATAGGTGTAGCCGTGCAGGAACTCGATCGCGCCCGGCGCGGCGGAGTTGACCACCGTGTCGTGCACTTCGCGCCTGACCGCCACCGCGCCCATCGGCACGGCTGCATTGTTGATGGCCTTGGCCATGGTGATCAGGTCCGGCGTGACGTTGAAGCGCTCGGCGGCGGTGGCCGCGCCCAGGCGGCCGAAGGCGGTGATGACCTCGTCGAAGATCAGCAGGATGCCGTGCTTGCTGGTGATCTCGCGCAGCTTTTCCAGGTAGCCCACCGGCGGCACCAGCACGCCGGCCGAGCCGGCCAGCGGCTCGACGATCACGGCGGCCACATTGGACGGATCGTGCAGCGCCAGGATGCGTTCCAGGTCCTCCGCCAGGTGCGCGCCCCATTGCGGCTGGCCCTTGGAGTACGCAGCCTCGGCAATATTCAGCGTGGCCGGCAGGTGGTCGGTGCCGGGCATCAGGTTGGCCGAGAAGACCTTGCGGTTGCCGCCGATGCCGCCCACCGCCATGCCGCCGAAGCCCACGCCATGATAGCCGCGCTCGCGGCCGATGAAGCGGGTGCGCTGGCCTTCGCCGCGGGCACGGTGGTAAGCCAGCGCGATCTTCAGCGCGGTGTCGACCGATTCCGACCCCGAATTGGTGAAGAAGATACGGTCCAGCCCGGACGGCATGATGGCGGCCAGCTTGGTGGCGGCCTCGAAGGTCAGCGGGTGGCTCATCTGGAACGGCGGCGCGTAGTCCAGGGTCTGCACCTGGCGCGCGACCGCTTCCGAGATCTCCTGGCGGCAGTGGCCGGCGGCCACGCACCACAGGCCGGCGCAGCCATCGAGGATCTGGCGGCCGTCATGCGAGGTGTAGTACATGCCGCTGGCCGAGGCGAGCAGGCGCGGCGCCGCCTTGTACTGGCGGTTGGCGGTAAACGGCATCCACAGGGCATCGAGATCGGGGATCACGGTCTTGGCGGCATCCATACGTCCTCCTCAGGGCTTGTTTCGTG
The DNA here is from genome assembly GCF_029335485.1 of Cupriavidus basilensis. GTDB lineage: Bacteria > Pseudomonadota > Gammaproteobacteria > Burkholderiales > Burkholderiaceae > Cupriavidus > Cupriavidus basilensis_E. Next base: position 1,771 of record NZ_JARJLM010000295.1, on the reverse strand, counting down.
GGCGGCGGCCGTGGCCGCCGCGCCGGGGTTGTCAGGCGATTCCGGTGAATGCGGCCACTGTAGCGGGCCGGCCTAGCATAAAGAATATACGGTCGGCAAAACGCCGCCTTACCGTACAGCCGAGACTGAGACAACTGTACAGTTTCGCCAGCGCCTCCTGCGCCCCGGCGGGTCGATGCGTCCTGCCGCTTCGCTTCCACCAGGACGGAAAGTCAGCCCTGATGCGGTTTTTGCGTTGCGGTGCCGCAATCCTCGATCGCATGAAGACGCTTCCCAGTGAACGGCGACGGCTATTAAACTGTACAGGTCGATTCTTACACGTGACGCATGCTTAACCTTGAACTCGTCCGCAGCCGCCGCAGCGGAGACACCCTGACCGAGCAGATCGTGGCCGGCATCGCCGGCCTGGTCGACCGGCGCGTGCTGCGCGCCGGCGTGGCGCTGCCCTCGGTGCGGCGCTTTGCCCAGCAGCATGGCGTCAGCACCTTCACCGTGGCCGAGGCCTATGGCCGCCTCACCGCGCTGGGCTACCTCAGCGCGCGGGTGGGCTCGGGCTATACGGTGGCGCACCGCCACGCGCCCGCCGGCCAGCCGCCGGCGGCGCGCTGGGAAGCGCCGGGGCTGAACGCCGCCTGGCTGCTATCCGACGTGTTCGCCGACCATTCGGTGCCGATCAAGGCCGGCGCGGGCTGGCTGCCCGGCGACTGGCTCAACGAGGAAGGGCTGCACCAGGCCATGCGCGCCGCGGCGCGGGTGCCGGCGGCGCAGGTCTCCGGCTATGGCCATCCCTATGGCTTTGCCGCGCTGCGCGAGCATATCGCCGCCGGGCTCAGCCAGTACGGCATGCCGGTGCAGGCGCAGCAGGTGGTGCTGACCCAGGGCGCCACCCAGGCGCTGGATCTGGTGGTGCGTACGCTGCTGCGCCCGGGCGACACCGTGCTGGTGGAGGACCCGTGCTACTGCAACCTGCTGCAGATCCTGCGCCTGGCCGGCCTGCAGGTGGTGGGCGTGCGCCGCACCGCCAGCGGGCTCGACACCGACGCGCTCGACCACGCCATCCGCACCCGCGCGCCGCGCGCGCTGTTCGTCAATACGGTGCTGCAGAACCCGACGGGCGGCACGCTCACCAGCATGAATGCGCACCGCGTGCTGCAACTGGCGGAGCAGTACCGGCTGCTGGTGGTGGAGGACGATATCTACCGCGAACTGGCGCCTGCCGGCTCGCCCATGCTGGCGGCGATGGACGGCCTGTCGCACGTGATCTACGTGAATGGCTTTTCCAAGACGATCACGCCGTCGCTACGGGTGGGCTATCTGGCGGCCAGCCCGGAGCTGGCCAAGGCGCTGGCGCGCACCAAGATGGCGGTGGGGCTGACCTCGTCGGAAGTGACCGAGCGGCTGGTGTACTCGGTGCTGACCAGCGGCCACTACGGCCGCCACGTGGCGGCGCTGGCCGAGCGGCTGCGCGCCCAGCAGGACGGCATCACGGAGAAGATGGAAGCGCATGGCCTGGAAGTGCTGCTGCGGCCGGAAGGCGGGATGTTTGCCTGGGCGCGGGTGCGGCCGGATGGAGACAACGATCCGGCCGCCCTGTCGGGCAACCGGCTGGCGACGCTGGCGCTGGAGCATGGCATCTGGCTGGCGCCGGGCTCCTACTTCGTGCCGGAAGAAAGCGATTCGCCGTGGATACGGTTCAATGTCGCGACCAGCGACGCGCCCGCGCTATGGCGATTCTTCGACGCGCTGCGCAGTGAGGAAGGGATGCCGGCCG
>NZ_JARJLM010000294.1 GCF_029335485.1 Cupriavidus basilensis | reverse complement strand
GGTCGGCCTGCTTGCGGTTGAAGGTGACCACGCCCACCGAGGGCCGTTCGGCGAAGGGCGCCTGCCAGAGCGCCGCCAGCAGGTCGGCGACCTTGTCGGCCTCGGCCGGGTTGGTCTGGTTCTGGTAGAGACCGTCCACGCGGATCAGCTCCAGCGGCTTGTCCTGCAGGATGCGCGTGCGCGGATGGCGCACCGGCACGCTCAGCCGGTTGCCGTAGAACGCGGCGTTGGAAAAGCCGATCAGCTCGCGGTAGGCCGAGCGGTAGTGGATCTGCAGCGTGGCGCTGGGCAGGGCGGTGCGCGCCAGTTGCAGCAGGTCGGGGCAGTCCTTGATCTCGCGCCGGTTCCAGACCTCGTCGAAGGCTTCCTGCACGGTCTCGTCGGCGTCTTCGTCCGGGGTCTCGCCGTCGAACAGTTCGGCCTCGTCGCTCTCGATGCGGCTGGAGAAGAAGGCAGTCGGCGGCATCTGCTTTTCATCGCCGCTGACCACGGCGACGCGGCCGCGGAACAGCGTGGGCAGCGCGTATTCGACAGGCATCTGCGAGGCCTCGTCGTAGATCACGGTGTCGAACAGCCCCGCCTTGAGCGGCAGCACGCGGCTGGCCACGTCCGGGTTCATCAGCCACACCGGGCGCAAGGCCATCAGCCCGAGCGGCGCGCCCAGTTCGATGAACTCGCGCAGCCGGCGCGCGCGCCGCCCGGTGAGGCGCGTGATGTCCTCCCAGTCCTTGAGCGGCCGCACGCGGCCGCGCTCGATGCCCTGCACCAGGAGCGCGCGGTTCAGCCGGCGCATCTCGACGTCGGCGGTGGCCAGCGCGCTCACGCGTGCCGCGGTTTCGCCGTGCTCGAGCAGCAGCGCGGGGTGGTGCAATTCCAGCTGCCGCTTCCAGGCCAGCCGCGCTTCGCGGTTGAGCAGGCGCCGGATTTCGGCCTCCAGGGCGTCGGCGGGTATCGACGCGAGCGCCGCCTGCTTGTCGCGCAGCGTGGTGAAGATCGCCAGCTCGGCCGCGCCGAGCTGGCCGGCGCGGCTGCGGAACTGCTGGTATGCCGCCAGCGTCGGCAGGGCGGCGGCCAGCGGCGCGGTCAGCGGGGCGCTGTCGCGGTTGCCGTGGATGGCTTCCGTGCACGCGGCCACCCACTCCGGCTCACACCAGCCGGCCAGCCGCTGCAGCGCGGCCAGGCTCAGGCGGCGCGCCTCGCAACGCGCGAAGGCGGCGTGGTAGCCTGCCAGCAGCGCCACCACGGTCTCGCGGCGGCCGCTGCCGAGCGCGGCCTCGATGGGTTCGGGGCACGGGGCCTGCGCCAGCCGCTCGCACATGGCCGCCGCATCGCGCAGCCTTGCCTGGGCGTCGGCGCACAGCGCGGCGAGCGCCGCTCCGGCATCGTCGGCGGGCAAGGGCAGCGACAGGACTTGCAGGATCTCGCGCAAGGCCTGGCGGGGTGCGCGCCATTGCTGTTCCAGGCGCGCGGCTTGCGCCAGCGCCGGCAGGCGGTCCGGGCCGGCGGCGGCGGGGCCGCTGCAGCGCTGCAGCAGGGCCATCTGTCTGCGCCGGTGCAGCCAGCGCGACACGCTGAGCCGGCCAAGCAGGCCAACCGGTGTGGCCAGGTGCGCGGCGCGGGCCACGGCGGCGGCCAGTTCGCCGGCCTCGAGCGTGGCCAGCGCGGGCGAGAGCACCGCATCGTGGGCGTCCTGCGCGCAGGCGGCGAGTTGCTGTCCCACTTGGGCAAGCTGCGCCATCAGCGCCGCGCCGCGCGAGGTGGCGCTTCCCGCGGGCGCCGGCGCCGGCGCGCTGGCGGATACGGCGGCCAGCGGCCGCAGCAGCGGCAGCCAGCGCGCCAGGTCGGCGCGGCGGGCTTCGTCCAGCGCAAGCAGGGCGTCGCCGTGGACGGCGAGCCAGGCGCGGTGCGGGCCGGGATCTTCGACGTCGAATGCCGCGGGGTTGCGCGCCAGCACGTCGGCGCGCGCCTGTTCGGTCTGTACCAGGCGCTCCAGGGTTTCGGCGAAGTCGGCCAGGGTGGCGCGGTCGGTGGCGAAGGGGCGCAGGCGCGCCAGCGGGCTGCCCTCGAAGCGCGCCGGCAGCCAGTAGCGTGCCAGCGGCGCGCATCGTTCCTCCAGCGCGGCCAGGCTGGCGGTGTCCAGCGGCTCGAGTTGCGCGCGCAGCGCCGGCACGTCCAGCGGCGCCTCGCCTTGCTCCAGCGCCAGCAGTTCACCCAGCAGCGCGCGGTAGCTCAGGCCGATCCGTGCGTCGACCTGGTGGAGCGCTTGCTGATGACGGTCCAGTTCCCCCTCCAGCGCTTCAATGCGCGCGGCGACGCGCTCGCGCTGGGCACGCCATGCCGGCGGCCCGGCATCGGGCGTTTTCCACAGCGATTCGAGCTGCTCGCGCACGCCGCGGATGACCGGTTCACGGTCGCGGTTGACGTCGCTCACCATCACGATGCGCTGCTCCAGCCCTTCCGCCACCAGCCGTTTGCGCACCACGTCGAGCGCGGCCTGCTTCTGGCACACGATCAGCAGGCTGCGCTGGCGGCCCAGCGCATCGGCCACCATATTGACGATGGTCTGGCTCTTGCCGGTGCCGGGGGGGCCCTCGACCAGCAGGCCTGGCGCCTGCCGCGCCTGCAGCACGGCGGCCTCCTGCGAAGGATCGCTGGCCACGGTGAAATAGCGGTCGCGCTCGGGCGGCTGGCCGGCATCGTCGGTTGCGGCGGCGCCGGCGGCCG